>JASFKF010000415.1:0-3203 GCA_050118775.1 Syntrophobacterales bacterium | reverse complement strand
CAGCCACCAATCCCACCTTCTCGGCTGTTCCTTTCCAGATTGGCAGTTGCAGCAGCACTTGGCCCTTTTCTAAGAGAGGCATGGAGACATAATTTCTGAAGCCATAGTTGAGTAGGCGTAACGCCTCACGCTCCCTAACCTTTGGATTCTTGGCACCCATGACCACAGCAATGAAACGCTGATCTTCTCTGCGGGCAGTGGCTATGAGGTGGTAGCCAGCTCGAGAGACATATCCTGTTTTGAGACCGTCCACCGAGGGATCAAGCCAGAGAAGTCCATTGCGATTACGCTGGCTGACACCCTCACTAGTAAACTTTGTTAACTTGTGGTACTGAAGCGCCTCGGGATGTGCTCGAACATAGGCCCTTGCCAACAAGGCCATGTCTGCAGCAGTGGTGTATTGATCAGAAGCTGGCAAGCCGTTTGTGGTCTGAACCTTGGTATCTCGCATCCCGAGAGCGTCCAGTTTCTCATTCATCTTCTCTACAAAAGCCTGCTCGCTGCCTTGAAGAAACTCGCCAACGGCCACACAGGCATCATTTCCTGAGACCACGGCAATACCTTTAACAAGTTCAACCAGAGGGACTCGAGCGCCAACTTCGATAAACATTTTCGAACCTTTTGTACGCCAGGCCTTTTTGCTGACCAGTACTTTCTCCTCTAGACTGACCTGACCATTCTCAGCTGCGTCGAATACCAGGAATAGGGTGAGGATTTTTACAAGACTTGCAGGTTGAATCCTTTCCTTAGGATTCTGGCCATAGACAACCTCGCCAGATTTGGCGTCCAAAAGCACAGCGCTGCGAACATCTACATTAAAAGGATGTGGAAAAATATCACTTCCCCAGATGACTTTAGGTGAGCTCATGAAAATGGTGAGACAGAGCCAAAAGATAAGGTGCGACGCTCTTTTTCTCAGTCTTAGCGGCATAGAGGACTCCTTGTTCTTATCTCAAGTTGTGGGGCTAAAACAGATCGCACTGGAGCGCCTTAAATCTGAGCCAATATTTTTGACCTTACAGTGGGAAGACAATTCGAATTAGCCTGGATGTTTGATAAATTTCCGCGGTCCGCCTAAACCGTATTCATAGAACATCCAGGCTATGGTGGGCATTGGGGTAAGACCAACTAATGAAGCTATGAACAGAGCAGGATGTGACTATACCATGAATATTTTCGCCCTTGTCAAGTGAAAAAAACTTCCGGAGTTCCCCCATTTTTTTCCTTGTTCATCCGGAATTTACCCTAATGTTTCATATCTATGCCGAGAAAAAACGCGAAAGAGTGCGTCAAATGTGGTTGCGCACAGCTTCGGACAGGTCGCGGCGTACTTGACCGTACGTTAAGTCCTGTCCGAGGCGAGCACAAACGCAGATGGCGTGCTATCTCGCGAGCGCAGCGATTTTTACCGATATAGATATGCAACATTAGGGTTTACTTGGAGGGTCATCTTTTGTCTATTCATACTGTGGCTACTCGGGGACAGGGGAGTTCCGAGGCGGTTTACCTCGCAGCTCACCCTGTCCATCTCTGGGGCTGATTGCTCCTTTGAGAAGTCTTGGAGCTAACAAAAAGTGGGCCGTTTCTTGACATAAGTCTGAGATTAGACCTCCCGGTTCTCATCGACACCGAAGCTTCGTGTGAGTTGAAACAGAAGTTGCAGTCCCACATGGATTTACTGCTTGACAAAGAGGTTTTAATCAGCCTTAAAAAAGAAATCAGACTGTGAGGAGATGTTTCCTGCTGGAAAAGATGGCTGTGGAAATATAACCGAAAATTGACTTATAGTAAGTTGAACAAAAAAGAAAACCTGAGAAAGCGGGGTGATAAGGTCCCCGGCCAAGGTACCAAGGACGTTGAGGAATTCCCCGAGAAGAGAGAGTGAGGTGAGTCATGCAAGTTAGATACGAAGATGATTGGGAAAAAATCCAAGATCAATTGATATTGCATTCTTCTCATCCCGGCAGAACTGGCTATCAACTAGCACGAGCTGCGTTCGAGATTAAGTCTGCCTTGGAGTCAATCGAGCAACAGAAGAAGATCGCCGAACTCCATCAACATCTTGTAGGGCAACAACAAGAGAGCATTTCGTACACAAAAGACCTGGCCGAATATCAGCGTGAGAGCACCTATTACACCAGTAATTTGATTCAGCAGCAGCAGAAACTGGTGTGGCCCATGAGGGTACTTGCTGCTTTCACAGTGGCCTTATTCCTGGCAACGATAGCCTATGTGGGGGTTAACTTTTTGAACTGGCAGGATTCAAAAGATCAAATAGCCACAGTTGCTAGATTTTCAGAGGTTTCGGAAAGACAGCTGGCAGCTCTCAACAATCTGTCACAAGCGGTCAGATTTATCCCCAATTCAATATCTGATTTCACAGATTCTGTGCAAGCGTTGCAAGGTATGCAAGCTCAGATTGATACGCTACGGGAGAACTATGAAAATCTTGAGAGAAAGCAGAAATTGATAATTAAGAAAGCAAAATTGAAGGTGAGATAATCGGCCTGTTAGACCCTGTAGACTTTGACTGGTTTGACCTGGTCAGCCAGAGAAATTAGTCCTCTGAATCAGCACCAAACTAGGCTTCGGTATTTTCCGAATCATTACACTTGGCGAGATCATACCTTTTATTGCAGTCCCAACAGAAAACATAGTCTTCGTCAGCAGACCAGGACAAATGCTTGTGGCCCCGGGGGCATTTTTTGGGAGATTTTTGAGCAGGGTTAGTTATGTATTCTTCTTTGTGCTCCTCAATCAGATGTTGGTGTACCAAGCTGTCCTCAACTTTATTCGTAGTCCCAGATTCCAGGTAAACGGCAAACTCAAGATCTGAAATGAAAGAAGAAACGAAGTTCCAGTCCTCATCAGAGATCTTGATGAACTCGACGCCCATGCCACGGGGCATATCCTTTTCCAGTTCTGCAACCGCTTCATTTCTCGACCAGACCACCCTTGCTTTGGTCTTTATTGGACGGTCAGGTCCGATAACGGTCATATCAAAGACCTCATACAGCTCTAAGAGGGACAAGCCGCGGACAAAGGCACCGTCCGGGCCGATGTCGAAGGTTGACCGTTCAAAGGCATCTTCTCCGATATGAATACTCACAGGCCAATCGAGTCTGGCCCTCAAGTGTCGCCTTCTTTCGTTTTCCATAGACGCGCCTTTTCCTCTCCCAGGTCGAAACCTTGACTACCTGCCA
>JASFKF010000414.1:0-3210 GCA_050118775.1 Syntrophobacterales bacterium | reverse complement strand
AAGGAAATGTCGGGCAATACTTTCGGCGTAATCCCCAATTCTCTCCAATTCATTGTTGATTTTGATGACTGCATAAACAAAGCGCAGATTCCCTGCAGCAGGCTGCTGTCGCACGAGAAACTCTTGGCAAAGTCGGTCTAGTTCCATTTCTAATTCGTCGATATACCGATCGCGGAGGATAACTGAGTAAGCCAACTGACGGTCTGACTGGGTAAGGGCATGGAGACTCGCCCTCAAGGCGCCTTCTGCCAGGGTGCCCATCTTAATCACCTTGGAGCGAATTTGGTCTATATCCCTTTGCAAACTTTCTTCTAGACGAGATGACATGTCGATTCTCCTTAAACTCCAACAACTTGAAGAGCTGGCATCAGAGATTGTGTGACAAGGTGGAGCCTCTCGGAAATTGTTGCAGCTTCGTTACGAAATTATTACAGGCGGATTCTATTAGAAATGTACTAGAAGCTAAAGCCTTTTTTTGACCTGATTAGTTGAACAACGCAGATAGATCTTTTACTACTAGAACCTGGTCAACGAAGAAAAACTGACGAGAGGAGTAGAAAGGCCGAAAAGATAGAAAGGCTTATCCAGGAGGACCGGTAGACCAGCCGGCAGGAGCGGTGGATGTGTTCCGGCCCCAGCTCAACATCTCCGTTCCCCAACCAAGGTTTGTCTACTGTTCCATCCGGATAAACGGAAGGCCCTCCAAGTCTGATCCCGAGAGCCCCAGCCACAAAGCTCTCAGGGTGACCAGCGTTGGGTGACGGATGTTTTCTTCGGTCACGCAAGGCGATTTTCCATCCTTGCCTGGCATTCTCGCCACTGAAAAAAGCTCCTATATATAAAATGATAAGGGATAGACGAGCCGGCAAGAAGTTGGCTACATCATCCAGCCGGGCGGCAGGTCGGCCAAAGAGGAGATAGTGATCCCTCCGATATCCCACCATTGAATCCAGGGTGCTTATTGCTTTAAATCCGAGCATACCCACTATGCCTGCTGCCGCAGGAGCCGGGCAGCCAAACAAATGACTCAGAACTGCAAAGAGGGTGTACCAGAACATAGGTGAAAGCACGCCATCAACGAAATTCTCTGCCACACTCTCCACTGCTCCACGAACCACACCTTCCGTTTCTAAGTTTGACGTATCCCTCCCCACAATTTTCTGGAGTGCGGTGCGGGCCTGACTGAAATCACTCATGGCCAGAGCTTGGGCAACCGGGACGGCGTGCTTGAGCAAGTCTTTCAATGCCAGGAAGGAATAGGCCAGGTAGAGATCCAGAACTGAGGCCAGAAAGGGATGTAGTCTGCCGAGAAAGCTGCGAGCTGCCAGATAAAGTCCGAAAAAAACTGCAATTGTGCCGGATGCCAGAAGGGATCCGCCCATTAGCCCCGACCATCCTAATCTAAGAAATAGCCTCTCCAAGGCAGTAATGGTCGAGCCTATAAGTCGAACCGGGTGAAAACGGAGGGGAGGATCTCCTAGAATTAGATCCAGAAGCAGGGCAGCAATAAGTATAGCGGCGGCGTGAATCATAAAAAATGAGCAGCACAGCTTTGCATTAGTGAGAGGACCCGATCATTTTCTTCCGGTCGGCGAATAGCCATACGAAAGAAATTGTCCTCCAATCCTGGAAAGTTGCGACAGTCTCGCAGGTGAATTCCTGAGCCCATCATGAAGAGCAGAAAATCATCCAACTCGTCAGTTTGCGTCCAACGGGTGAGGAGGAAATTAGCTGCGGGCTCAAAAGGTTGAAATCCGGCAATGTTCTTTAGCCTACTGTAAACCCGAGGCCGCTCTCTCCGGATAAGGTTTGCCAACTTTTCCTCGTAATCGGCGCAATCAATCAATTTCAATGCCACTTTTTCGGCTATCCGGTTGACGCTCCAGGGTTCTTTGAGTTGACGGAGGCGTGAAATAATGTCCGGATGGCCCACTACAGCACCCAACCTGAGACCTGGAAGGGCAAAAAATTTAGTGAGAGAGTGAAAGATAAGGATATTGCCCGTTGCTGGCTGTTCATTGATCAGGCTAATCGCATGAGGTTGGTCGAGAAACTGAACAAAGGCCTCGTCAACTAGCAGCCATTTAGTGGGAAAGGTCGCCGCTAGATCCAACAACAGTTGCCGGGGGAAAACGGTGCCGGTGGGATTATTAGGGTTGCCGACAAATAGACCGTCGCTGCTGGCCAGGGCTTCCTCTAAAACTGACATATCCGGGGGGGCAAATCCGTCAGCGACCTTGAGTTCCACCGGGATCAATTCTGCCCCGGCCACCAGGCTGGCTCTGGTGTAATCATGGAAGGAGGGATTAATTACCACCACTTTTCGCAAGCCCAAACCACGTGGTGCCAGGTAAATGGATTCGGTGGAACCGTTGCCTGGCAAAATCTGGGCAGGATCAAGACCGAAGCGTGTTTCATAATAGTGGACGACTCCCCGGCCATCCACAGTGGGATAGCTTTCAATCTCTCTAAAGAGGTCGTTCCAGATGGCTCTGATCTCTGGTGGCACGCCCAGGGGACTGACGTTGACGCTGAAATCCAGAACTTGTCGAGGGGCAAGCCCCAGCCGTTTCAATTCCCTTTCCGGGTTACCGCCATGGATGTGTTCGTCATTGGACATTTTTCAATTCTTCTTCAGATGAACAATTTGCATAGGGCATAGAGCATAGAGAGTATTGCGAATTTGGAATTTCGAACTGCGAATTTTTAAATCCGCAATGCTCAATGCTAATTGAGCAGCCAGCTCCAGCCAGTATACCCCATGATTACCCCGCCCGGTGCGGCGGCCAACAAGAGAAGGGCAACCTCGATTATTTCATTTCCTGCACCAAGCAGGTCGCCCGTTATGCCACCGATGTTCCGGCGACACCAAGCTCCATATATCCAGGTTATTATTACGGCCACAGCCAGAGCCCCTAGGCCAAAGGGGCCAAAGAAGGAGGCTACCACCAGAGTTATAATGTAGGCAGCCCCGCAGTGATAAGCGGAGGCCCCCTGAACAAAAGCAGAGGCCGTACCACCTTCAGCTCTGGCATAGTCTAGTTGTACTGCCAAGTGGACCTGCATGGTCCGGGCAATCATGAACAGCAGGATGACCCAGACAGTGCTACCCACGGATACCAGCCTGGAAAAGGCAAGCCATTTGCAAAGCAAAGCAACGATAACTGCCACCCCGCCGAAGACCCCGAGGCGAGTGTCTTTCATGATTTC
>JASFKF010000413.1:0-3211 GCA_050118775.1 Syntrophobacterales bacterium | reverse complement strand
GATGCCTTGTTTTTCCGCCTGTTCTCTTGTAAATCCATTCTTGTTTCTGGTCATCTAAGTTAAGCGACTCATTTACAGCGTCCGGTCTTCCCCACGCATAAAAGACCATGTGTGTGGTCATGCCTATCTCTACTTTTCCCGCCAGAATTAACTCTTGCATGTCCTCAGGCCAACCCGACTCCTTAATGGCGAAATAGTTGTCCACATCATTGATATCACCCCTTATTACCACGCCAAGACTTCTGTGCGCCCATTTGGTGTAAACCACTTTTTCACTCTTTGTTTTGTTGTCTATTTTCGTCTTGGCATCAATGGCTATCCATTTCGCTTCGTAATCAGTAAAAGTGTCGGGAATTTCTGCTATGGTTTCCTTCGCTAGTTGACCAATGACTCTGTATTTGGTCCCAGGGCCTGAGCGTATGTTTCCTTTCTTGCTGAAGACAAAATATGCTGCCTCTGTTTCTGCGACTATTCCAAGCAAAAGCATGATGCAGGCTAAGACGATTATATGCTTTCTACCATTCATCACTCATTCCTTTCCGCCCTGACTTTTACAGCAATGGAGGGTTCCTTTTACCACATTTTTGCAGCAAGTAATATGCCAGAGAGGGAAGGGCTGAGAGGGGTAAGCAGTGAGCCCTTCGACTCGCTCAGGGCGGGCAGTAAGCGGTCAGTTCCCGATTCCTATGGAGATAGTGGTATCAGCGCCAAAAACGGTACGACCCTTGCATTTAAGCTAAGATTCCTTCTTGCTTTTTGTGAAAGGACCTAAGATGAAAAAAACTGCAGCCATTGGGGCCCTAGTAATTATTTTGATAACTTTAAGCCTACCTTTTCCGTCCTCTGCCGATAAAAGCTTTAAGATTCACTCTCCCCGTGGTGGCCCTGTAAGTCTTGTGCTCACCACTTGTGCGCTCAAGAATATCAGGATTCATAATTTTGACTTCTCAAACAGCGGGGACATTTTTTCCATGATAGCAGCTCCCAATGATTCCTCCGATTCGATCCAGAGCATGTCGATTGAATTCCATGAAGGCTCAACTCCGGTGCATAGTGAATTGATCGACATAGGCCCTGGTAGGACGGTGCAAGAGGTAGATTGTCCGGAGAGTTTTGATCAGATAGTTATAGATTGCTTCGGCTACTGAGAGCGAATTACAGAGACTCGTAGATGACTCACATCCGGGATATCCACCATTGATTCGAGACTTGCTTTTGCAGGAGTGCCAAGATGATAAAGTCTTGCTTCATCCTTGAAAGCGGCAGCACTGAAAAAAGAGTCTTTCCCTTTTACCAGAGGCTCACTATCGGTAGGCATTCTGCCAACGACGTTGCGTTAGCGGATCGCATGGTCTCCAAGCAACATGCTGTGGTTGGCCGGGTTAAAGGTCGTATTGTGGTGAAAGACTTGGGTAGTCGGAACGGTACTTTTGTTAACGGTGAGAAGGTTGAAAAAGCAATACTTGCAAGCGGAGACAGACTCAAAGTCGGCAGCGCGGTGCTGCGGTTTTTTAAAGAAGAAGAAAGTAGCAAGAAAGATCTTGATGGTAGCACCAGCACTTCCAGGGGAGTGCAAAAGTTAGGCGAGTATTTAATAGAGGCGGGGATTGTTGATGAATTCACCCTCTTAAGAGTGTTGGGAGAGGAAGAAAAGAGCCAGACAATTGACCAGATGCTCCTTGACACAGGGGTTCTGGATGATTTGAACATAGCTAAATCCCTAGCCAGACAGTTGAAGATGCCCTTTCTTCGGCTGAAAGATGTTGAAATACCACAAGAGGTCACTTCATTAGTGCCTGTGGGGGTGGCAAAGGCCCATTTGCTCATGCCAGTTAAGGTGTCCGAGGGCAAGCTTGTGGTAGCAATGGCCAACCCCCTGGACTTAGAAGCGATTCAGGCTATACGGTTGGTGGCAAGGATGCAAATTGAAGTAGCTGTAGCTCCGAGGGAAGATATTCTTGAAGCCTTTGTGAGGGCTTATCCCGTAGAATTTCTGGATCAAGTACTTGAGGGAGCTCCAGATGATGACGAGGTCACCATAGATCTTTAACTCGATTACAAAAAACGGTCGTGCACGGCTCTAGAGTGAAAAAATTTACGCCTCACCCGTCTACAGGTTTGGATCATAAAGGAGAAGGATATGAACAAAAGGATATACAGCCTTATACTTGTGCTAGGATTGACTGCCGGGCTGGCTGGTGGCATTTTTGCCAGTCATTTTTTCGTACCCACTCCTGTCCTGGCTGACAAACCGCTGGAACCGCAAAAAGTTGTGGCGGCGGAGGAGTTTCGTTTAGTTGATAAAGAGGGAAGAATCCTCTCGACTTGGGGAATGTATGCAGGCGGCCCCGGCATGGTGTTGTTCAACAAGAATGGGCAATTTCGTGCGGTCTTCAGTTTGACATCACCTGAAGAGGGTCCAGTGCTTACCTTCGCTGACAAAGATGGAGTCCACAGAGCAACTGTGGGATTGGGAGCCAAGAGACAACCCTATCTCACTCTACGAGATCAAGCCGGCAAAGAACGCATCTCTTTATCTTTAGACGATGAGGGTGATCCCTACTTGGTTCTCTATGATCAGATGGAAAATGAACGTGCAGTGCTTGGTACAATGGAAGTAACCAAGATAAAAAGAACGGGAAGTATTGAGAAGGGTTCCGTCTCTTCCTTTGTTCTTCTTGGTAAAGACGGTGAAGTCACATGGAAAGCACCTTAGAAAGGAATTGCGGATTTGGGATATGAGATGCGGGATGTGCGATTGAGGAGTTACAGGTTTCCGTGTTCAGGTCTATCATATCTGACACCTGAAACCTGAACACTGAAACCTTAAGATTTGCTCTAATCTGATTCTATCGTTGCTACTTCCTTATTAATTGTTAAATCTACCACTTTGCCGTCCCTTAAAACCTTCATCTCAAGATTGCCATGGTTCAATCCCACGACCTTTTGTCGAATCTGGCAGGTGTGTTCTAATTCCGCAGAAACTGTTACGCCTTTGACTTCAAGAACTATATCGCCACCCAGAAGCAGATGTTTTCCAGCAATTTCCACTGGTATAACTCCCGGCCGAAGACCGAGCCTGTACCCTGGCGAATCAGCTGCGACCCGCTGAATCAACAGCCCGGCCTCTTGAGGCACGTTTAGGGCCTTCGCCAGGTTACCTGAAACCAAATAGGCTTCAAGGCCAGTCCAGACTGATCCTTGCTCAAGA
>JASFKF010000412.1:0-3216 GCA_050118775.1 Syntrophobacterales bacterium | reverse complement strand
GCAGAAGAAGTAGATACCGTCATCGCTATAAAGAACTTTGACCGGATCGTCTTTACAAAAAGTCTTTTTGCATTGTACACATCTGAGCATCATGTTGTGAATCCTCTCCTTTTTTATTGCCCTTTAGGCGATGTCTCAAAAAAGGCCTCCAACAAAGGTTTTCATAAAGGTGAAAAAACCTAGTGAATTTGCCGCCAAAACGGCACCATAAATTCAGCGGATGTAAATGATGCTGCAACCAGATTCTCATGAGTGCAGCCTTCCTCTGAGGAATGTGAGAACGGATAAGTCAACTGCTAAGATTTATAAACACAAATTATGCCAAATAGTGTTGTTTGTAGATTTTATTAAATTTTTAATAAGTTATGGTAAATTTCACCAAGGAGTTGGTAGCGCCAGATGGTAAGCAGGGCCATAGGTTGGGAAAATAAATGCCACTTTATGTTATTTATTGAGACACCAACATTTTGTAATTTCTATGGATTACAGCAGCAAGGTTGAGCACGCCATAGGGAGAGGATTTAGGGTAGAAACTGGCCAGAAAAGCAAGGCTCTCCTTCGTTGCAGAGCCTTGCTTTGTTATTTTCGACAGAGCAAAGTGTCCCTGTCTCTTGTTGTCACAGGGCGATTATTCGGCCTGCGGCTCAGGGGAAATAACTACATCGATTCGTCTGTTGATAGCGCGTCCCTCTTCAGTTTCATTGGATGCCAAAGGTCTCTTCGAACCGTACCCAACAGCCAGTATTTTCTTTTCTGGTAAGGTCTTATTGGCTACCAAGTAATCTCGAACTGATTCAGCTCGTTGCTGAGACAAATGATCATTTACCTCGTCCGATCCCGTGCTATCGGTATGCCCCTCAATTACAACAGACGGCTCACCAAAGGTTCTAATAGATCGCTGAACCTTACTGAGCAGTTCATAATTGCTTGGCATAATTATGGCCTGACCAACTGGAAACTGAATTGCCCTCAGACGAATAATCAAACGATTACTTTGCTTGTAGACTTCCGCCTCATCTGCTGAAAAATAACCTTTGACCTGAGTGTAAAGCTCATTGAACTGTTTTTCGGCCTCCAGCCGTTCAATGGCGGCCCGCTCCTCTTGAGTCTTTCCCTCTAACGAAGCAACCTGTTGCTTTAAAGACTCTATTTCCTCTTGGTGTGCCTTTTCCTGGCTTGCAAGGAATTGGCGATCCTCCTGAAGTGATTTAACTGATCCAAGAATATTTTGTCGTTGCATATCAAAAGATTCGTTACGCATGTCAGGAGCTGAAAGCTTGCTCGCCGTCTCGTTCAAGATTTCCTCCACCCAGAGGCTGATTTGCTCAGGCTCCATTTCTCTTACCTCCTGACTTTGTCTCGTCACTACTAGGAGGCGCTGTGCTTGGAAAAGTGCTTCAGCCGATCTTTGCTGTATCTTTTCTTTTTCATAACGATGCTCAGAAATAAAAGCATCTGCGTTGTTCAACTTCTGCTGAGCAACTTCTAGTGTCTCTGGAGTCAGTTTTCGTGCCCCCTCCTCTTCAGATTGTTTGATCAATTTGCGAGCTTCACCAAGAGTCTGTTCCTTGATGGCTCGCACCTCGAGTTGATCAAAAGCAGCGGCAACTTTCTCCCTGTTATTTTGTGCATATTTCAAGTCGTTGTTTTCTATTGCTTTGGTCAATTTCAGAAACTGCTCTTCTGCCTTAACGTAATCTTCACCCAAATTGGTCGCACCTGCAGCGCGGGCTAGTTCACGAGCTTTAATTGTATCGGGTAATGTTGTTCTCGCCACCTGTGCCATCTCCTCGGCCTGCTTGAGGTAGGCACGTCCGGAGGCGATGGGCTCTGAGATTTCTGAGAGTTCTTCTCCACTCTTCAGGGCTTTCATTGCATCATTGAGGTTTGCCTCCGCCTTAGCGAAAGAGGTTGGTGCTAGGACATTGATTTGGTTTTTTCGTGCGTTGCTGATCTCGCTGTCGAAGCGGTTCACTTCCTCTGCTGGATTCATCGGCGTGCCAACGTCTTCCATCGCTACCTGGCCCCCCGCACAACCACTCAGGATCCATAAAGCGGTAGTGACCATGGCCACAATTCCAAGATCTTTGATTCTCAACATTCTCATATCCTCCCCAAAAAGGTGTTGGTCTGATCGTATCAATACAATTAAATACAGGGAATCTTGGAGCACTTTGATTGGTTTGTCAATATAAAATGGAGGTCAGGAGTTACCCCAAAAATATTTTAGAGACCTAGGCACCGGGGAAGCTACTCCACAACGCACATGATTCACACCATCTATTGGCAGTCTTCCTGTTTAGTGTGCACCATATCTTCATGCAAGCCCTCTCGAGGCTGAGAGAGTGAAGAGCGGTTGCTCAGATGTTCGTTGTTTCGCAGCTTCCCCTTTTGGCCTTTGCTGAGGTCACTTAGAAGTGACATGAGTAAGTCCATTTTCATTTACTCACACAGGCAAACTGGCTACTGAACAGAAGTTACAAGAATGGTCCACTTATTTTTGGGGAAACTCCTGGAAAAAGGTCAGGTTGATGGGGGCCTTCTTTTATGGTAAGTTATGCTGTGGGTAGGGCATCCCACCTTTTAAGCTTATCTAAGGATTCAGATGTGCCTCTAGGGTGAAGGCCTTACCCAACCTCTATATCGCCCCCATTGGCCGTTCAGGCCCTGAATTTGGTCAGTGGGGGTTTTTCCTTTTCAATGTTGAAGGTGAAAATGTCACGATCGCTGGATATTTTGAGGGCGAAATATCCGGCTTAGGCCTCCGAAATGAACCTTTCCAGAAGCTCGCCCTGTTGAGGGCGATCGAGGTGAAATCTCACCCCCATTCCATTGTGTGTAGACCACACCGTTTCTGCCATACTGGTAAGGGAAACGGTCTCAGGGTAAATGTGGATTGATAAGCAGAAAATGTGATTTGGAGGTAGTGGTTTTTCGCAATATATAAAAGCTCCGTTAGGGCTTACATCTCTCGTTTTCCCTTTTATAGTCTTTTGAGTGGTCTTAATGGTGACAGGCCAGTTGAGTATATTTCTGGAGAGTTGACGGTTTTCTTTGTTCATGGGCCTTGGCTAATTGAGATGGATTAAGATGGGTGAAGCTCATCCTTGCTGTGAACAATCTCTCCTAAAGCACCGTATGAAATATCCGGGTTAAATGGCAGATAGTTATGGTGGCAATGTTCATGCCAATAATACTAATTTTGCGTTTATATAT
>JASFKF010000411.1:0-3217 GCA_050118775.1 Syntrophobacterales bacterium | reverse complement strand
ATCAAGGAATAACCAGCGGTGACCTCAATGAAAGTTCTACTCATCTCTGCGAATACCGAACAGATCAACATGCCTACCCTACCCTTGGGTCTGGCCTGTGTGGCTGCGTCTACACGGAAAGCCGGACACACAGTAAGATACCTTGACTTAATGGCAAAGGAAGATGCCCAGGCGGTCATCAAGAAAACCATGGAAGGCTTGAGGCCTGATGTCATAGGTATCTCAGTGAGAAACATCGATGACCAGGACATGGCAAATCCTGACTTTCTGTTGGAACAAGTCAAGGAAGTAGTTGCCGCCTGTCGGAGTTTATCAGCTGCACCTGTCGTTCTGGGTGGTGCGGGCTACAGTATCTATCCTCAGTCCGCTCTGGAATATCTAGGCGCGGACATGGGGATCCAGGGGGAAGGAGAAGAATCATTCCCCCTTTTGCTCGACAGCATAGAACGAGGCGAAGACCTATCAACCACTCCAGGTCTTTATCTCCCCGGCAGCGGCCTTCAAGCTGAAAGAGCCTTCGTAAGAAATCTCGATGAATTCCCTTTTCCCGAGGACCATCTCTGGTCCTCGTCCTTCATCACTGAAGATGCGGAATTCTGGCTGCCGATACAGACCAGACGCGGGTGTCCTTTGAACTGTAGCTATTGCTCCACCGCAACCATAGAGGGCAAAGTCTTACGTAAACGGACCCCGTCGCAAGTGGTGGAGGAGATATCCAGGCAATTGATGAAGGGCTTTAGTCGTTTCTATTTCGTGGACAACACCTTCAATCTACCCCTTTCCTATGCCACAGAACTTTGCCAGCTGCTGGTGCAAAAGGGGGTGGATATAACTTGGCGCTGCATTCTCTACCCATGGAAAATAGACGAACAACTGGTGAAGTTGATGGCGAGGGCAGGTTGTAAGGAAGTGGCCCTGGGGTTTGAAAGCGGTTCCGAACCAGTCCTGCAAGCATTAAACAAGCAATTTAACCCTCAGGAAGTGCGGCGGATTTCCCGGATACTTGCAGAATACGGTGTTCAGCGGATGGGGTTCCTCCTCCTGGGAGGCCCCGGCGAAACCAGGGAATCAGTTGAACAAAGTCTTATCTTCGCCGATTCCCTAAACCTAGAGATGGTTAAAGTATCCACGGGCATTCGGATTTACCCCCATACGACTCTTGCCAGGATTGCAGTAGAGGATGGTTTTATCTCGGCCGAAGACGACCTTCTCAAGCCGCGATTTTATTTGGCAAAGGGTTTAGAAGATTGGCTGCCCGAAACGGTGAAATCCTGGTTGGCCGAGCGACCGAACTGGGTGAACTAAGAGCGCAGGGAAGGTTCAGCTGCCTTTTTGTACCGCCTAAGGCGGATCGGTGGTCCTTTTTTGCAGACGCAAAGCGCAGAGCGAAATGCCAGCTGGCAGCAGACAGCGGACAGCAGGCAGCAAAAAAGATCTATTTGCAGAATCACTGCTGCTTGCTCAGAGCTGAGCGCTACCAGTTGATAAGACCGGCAAAACCGGCTTAACAGGATAACCGGCTAAACAGGCAGAGGGCATGGAGTGAGGGTTCAGGGGTCGACTGAAAGATGAGACATTGGCTGGTTTTTCACTGTGGATTATCTGAAGTGCTACCATTGATGCTATTATAGAGAAACTCGAGTGATACAACTTAAAGAAGAATTAAATAAAAAAGGAGACTTTCAGACTTGCTATTAGCAGAGAAACTGGTTTAAAGCCATCAAAATGGAACGGGGTGAAGATAATTGAGTAGAAGAGGCAGAGACAGGTCCACCTGGGAAAAGGTGAAGGTATATGGACCGGCGATCATCCTGACTCTTGTGGGCTTTATTGTGACCTATCAATTTGTTGACCCTGCTCCTCCAAAACACTTAGTAATAGCAACCGGCATGAGGGAAGGCGCCTACTATGGTTACGGAAAGGCTTACAGCGACATATTTGCCAGAGAGGGCGTCACCCTAGAAGTTAAGAGTACCGCCGGCTCGGCGGAGAATATCAAACTGCTCGAAGCTGAGTCTGGTGCTGTAGACATTGCTTTCTTGCAAGGAGGTACAGGCACTCTGGCCACCTCCGACAATCTCGTATCTCTAGGCAGCCTGTATTTTGAACCCTTGTGGCTTTTTTGTCGAGAAGATGCTGGGGTTGATTTCCCGGGAGATCTCAGAGGAAAGCGCATCGCTGTCGGAGGGGAGGGAAGTGGAACCAGGGTGTTGGTGATGAGACTACTCGAGCTCAGCGGCCTGGCCTCGCCCCCCACGGTTATCGTCTCGGCGGGCGGGGAAAAGGCGGCAAAGATGCTGCTGGCAGGTGAGGTCGACGCGGCTTCTTTCGTGACATCCCATCGTTCCTCTGTGGTGCAGATGCTTTTGCGCTCGAAGAATGTCCGCTTGCATAGTGCTAACCGAGCAGAGGCCTACACCACCCGCCTTCGCTTTCTCCACAAGGTCAAACTTCCTGAAGGAGTGATAGATTTGAGAAACAACATCCCTTCTGTGGATATTATTCTCTTTGCTCCTGCGGCCCAACTTGTGGTTCGTAAGAATTTCCACCCTGCTTTGATCGATCTGGTGCTGCAGGCCGCCACAGAGATCCACTCTGCTGGCGGCCTGTTCGAGCGACCTGGTGAGTTCCCCTCTCCCCAGTACCTTGACTTCCCCTTGGGCAAGGAAGCGCAAAGATTCTATAAGGCTGGCCCCCCCTTTCTTCGTCGGCACCTTCCTTTTTGGGCCGCCACCCTTGTGGACCGCTTAAAGATTATGCTGCTGCCTTTTCTGGCTCTGCTGTTTCCACTTTTTAAGCTCATGCCGCCCATATACAGGTGGAGAATGCGCTCAAGGATATACCACTGGTATTCGGAAATCGAGGCCGTCGATCCCAGAATACAAGGGAATCATGCAGGGCAACAAATAGATGAATATCTGGCAGAACTTGACAGGATAGAAGATGTGGTATCGACCGTTTCCGTCCCTTTATCATTTTCGAAAGAGCTCTACGATCTTCGTCTCCACATTGAAATGTTGCGAAACGAGCTTCTAAAGACAGGTGGAAAAAAATAAGTCCACAGAGCATATATTAGAACGAGACGAGAAGTCGGGCGAGATGGGCGAGACGGGGGTAATCAGCAGGTAGCTGACACCTGATAGCTGAAAACTGAGAGCTAATCTCAACCCGCTCAACCGGCAAGCGGCAGAAAGGCTCTGGCACCAAATGAAGGGCT
>JASFKF010000410.1:0-3220 GCA_050118775.1 Syntrophobacterales bacterium | reverse complement strand
ATAATAGATTGGGACGTCCATCACGGCAACGGCACCCAATATATGTTTGACAAGGATCCAACTGTATATTTCGTGAGCTTCCACCAAGACCCCTTCTCCTCCTATCCCGGCACGGGCAAGGAGTCAGAAACGGGGCATCTTCAGGGGAAAGGATTTACCCAGAACTTCCCTATGCCAACGGGCGCAGGAGAAGGAGAGTATCTAAAAGCCCTTGACAAGGTTGAGCTGGCGATGAAAAAGTTCAGGCCTCAGTTTGTCCTTGTCTCTGCTGGCTTCGATGCCCATATTGCAGAGCCCCTGGCCCATATAAACCTCACTGCTGAAGGGTATGAAGAGCTCACCAGGAGAGTCAAGAGCATCGCCGAGGTTCACGCAGGGGGTAGGCTTGTCTCTGTGCTTGAGGGTGGCTACCAATTAGGTCCACTAGGAGAGTCGGTTGAGAAACATGTACGTGTCCTCCTGGAGGGGTAAAGCTGAATTAAACTTCCGCCGGATAGGAGGTTATTTCCTCCTAATGGGTTTCGCCACCAATACAAAACACAGCTTCACCCTAGTAAGACAATTTGCCAAAAAATACCCTGGTTGGCTGGTGCTTCACTGAAGGAGTGACCCATGGCTGAAGGTATAAGTAAAATTCTATTGGCAGTAGATGGATCGGATCAGGCTTTCGAGGCGGCCCGTTATGCGAGCCAGTTTTTTTCACCGCACCACATCGAAGTAGTTCTTTTCCATGTAATTACTAAAGTTCCCGAAAGTTTTTGGGACATTGAGCAGGACCCAACATTGATCCTCAGGGAGGCCACCCTGAGTGACTGGAGAGACCACCAAAAGAAGAAGATCCAGGAACTCATGGAAAGTGCCCGTCAGCTATTTCTGGACCGTGGGATGCCAGAGAAAGCCGTAAGTACTAAGATCCAGGAAAGGCAGGTGGGTATAGCGAGAGACATCATTCATGAATCACAACGTCAGTACAATGCAGTCATTCTTGGGCGCTGGGGAATGAGTTTGCTGAAGGACTTCCTGTGGGGAAGCATCGCCGAAAAGATCATGGGAAGTCTTATACATCTTCCTCTTTGCGTGGTTGGTGGGACGCCACATGTTGGCAAAATACTTGTGGGCTTAGATCCTTCCGAAGGGGCAATGAAAGCCGTAGATTACCTTGGTACCATTTTGGACGGCACGGATTTAAAGGTCACCCTTTTTCACGCCGTCAGAGCCCTTGATGAAGAGATGTATCATGACGCTCAAGAATCTATGGAGTCTGTTTTCGCGGAGGCTTCCACTCGTCTGGAGAAGGCTGGTTTAAGTCGCGGCCAAATTACTACCAGGTTGGCGAAGGGAGTGCGGAGTAGGGCCGGAGCTATTATTGAGGAAGCTTTGAAGGGCGGATATGGGACTATTGTTGTAGGGCGAAGAGGTATTTCCTACGTAGAGGAGTTCTCCATGGGCCGGGTGAGCAACAAGATCATTCATCTGGCGAAGGAACTGGCGGTTTGGGTGGTAAGTTAAGGTGAGGAAAAATTAGGCTTAAAGCCTAACAAGTCTATAGAGACTAAAGTCATTTAAGCAGATAGAGTTAATTGTTCAGATCATGAGTGCTAATAGCCTGCACCATAGCGAGATCATCAGGTCCGCCACGGAACAAGATTTTGAGCGGGTCATGGAAATTGATCGACTCTCATTTTCAGATCCTTGGATTTACAATTTTTTTAAGTCGTCCCTGAGAGATATATTCTTAGTTTTTGAAAAAGAGAGAGAAATCTGTGGTTATCTAGTTGGCTGTGTGTGCCATGATCTTAAGAAGGCAGTTATCATAAGAATTGCAGTACATCCAGATCACCGAGGCGAAGGAGTTGGCAGGAGGCTAATAAGAAAATGTTTTGACCTACTGGTGGAAAGAAATATTGGCGTTGTAGAACTCGACGTTGAACTGGTTAGCAGGGGAGCCATAAAGCTTTATGAGAAACTCGGGTTCAAAATTGAAAACATCCACGTATTTCCCAGTGACTTCCCCGGTGATGAAGAAACCTTCTATGTCATGAGGCTGCAATTACCTAGGCCAAATAATTCAACACCCTCAGTCAACTGAAACACATAAGGACAAAAATGGCAACATTTGGATTTCGTCGAGTACTATTCCTCTGAGAACCAGCGGAACCATTGCTGCTCTGAGAAAGAAATGTTTTGATTAATATTTAGCTAAAGTTTATAGTTCAAAACCTTAGTTTACAGCTTTTATATTAAAATATTCCCCTGATAATTTTAATTCTGGTGAAGTTTACATATTGACAAAATAATTTCAGCTAATGGTCAAATAGGCCTACCTCTATATATTAGCTCAAAAGAAAATTTAATAGATAAATTATTTCAAAAAAGATGGTGATTATTTTACGCTAATCTCTTTATATTCTTACTTACAAATAGTAATAATTATAAATTACTTGACTTACGTCAAGAAAGTAAGTATTATCCAGCCAATCAATAAAGGGCCGTCTTTATTGGCGGCCCGGTTTCGTTCTGAGGGAAGCTCCATTTGTCAAAAGTGGCAACCCCGAGTTTGGAACTTTGAGAATTTATTTGAAAGGAGGGTGTCACTATGGCTAATGGAATTGTAAAGTGGTTTAGCGACCATAAAGGCTACGGCTTCATTGAGCAGGAAGATGGCCCGGATGTATTCGTTCACCATTCAGGGATCAACGCAACCGGCTTCAAGTCTCTCAATGACGGTGACAGCGTGAGCTTTGAAGTAGAGCAGGGCCAAAAAGGTCCTGCTGCCGTGAACGTCATGAAGATCTAGCTGTTGGTAACATGCCTATTAAGGGCATCTTGTCTGAGTAGGGCAAGATGTCCTTTTTATTTTTGCAGGCCTCACCCAGAGGTGGTCTGTTTACACGATGGTGGGTATGAGCTGCCGCTTCCGGGTCTCTTGACTACTTTGCCAAGAACTGTCATAGTTATTTATCCTTTTTCGTTGGTTTTGGTGCATAACCCCAGAGCCGGTCGGGACTTCTGGGGTTTTTTATTGCTAAATTGGAGGAGGTGGGTAAGCTCTACCAACGGACCCTCGGACTCAGCCGGATCAACGAAAGAGTCCACAGATGGGAGAGTGCAATGGCAAGACGTGGTCAACAAAGCTTTGCCAAAAGGCAAAAAGAGATAAAGCGCAAGGAAAAGGCCTTGGAAAAGATGGCGCGGCGACAGAGCAAGAAAAAGGAGACTC
>JASFKF010000409.1:0-3221 GCA_050118775.1 Syntrophobacterales bacterium | reverse complement strand
GCGCCCAGACCTTTAAAGCTGCTCAGCCGTCCTCTGAGGAAAAAAAGGAGAAATCCTCAGCAGTGAGCTTAGCTGAACTCGTTCCCCTAGCCACGCAACTGGAGGAACGCTCGGCTGCACTGGAAAACAAACTTGGAAGTGTTTTCGATGTATCTAAGGCTGATGAAGTCCTACCCAAAATAGCGACGCGGACCGAAAAGCTCTCCGAGCAATTTGCGAGAATAAAAAACGCCGGACGCTCTGGCTATGACCAGATTGCTGCACTGGAAGCGGCAATAGACATTGAGGCCGATTCTCTTCAGAAAACTACCCAGTCTCTTACAGAAGCGGTCAATCAAACCAATCTTTGGAAAGAAGAGTGGTTGAACGAAAAGCAAAGATGGAAAGATTTCCGATCTTCCATATCGAAGAATGTGCCACTGAGAACCGTGGAACCTACCTTCACTAAAGCCAACAATACAATCGACAAAACACTCAATCTGGTCACGATGAAGTTAAAATCTCTTATAGCGTTACAACAGAGTACAGGAGAGCTTCAATCAGGGCTACATTCACTTGCGCTGGAAGTAGATAATATCCTTTCGGCTATGCGTGGTGAGATATGGCGGAAGTCTGATTACTCGATGTTTTCTTCTGAGTATTATTACCAGTTCGGCGCCGGGCAGTGGGAAGGACTGCGAGAGGGTCTGTCTAAGGTATCTTGGCCTGGACGGAAGTTTTTGCAAAAACAAGGATGGCTTTTGGTACTTCAGTTCTTTCTGTCCTTAGGCCTGACCCTTGCAATTCTGCGCAACCGGAGTTTTCTGGATAAGGATGAGCGATGGCAGTTTATTGCCAAACGACCCCTTGCCGCAGGGATTTTCGTTGGTTTTTTCTCGCTAGTGATGTTCTATAAGACGCCTCCACCCACCTGGCGTTTGACAATCAACTTTATTATGACCATAGCTCTTGCCAGACTCCTTGGTGGATTTATCGAAAAATTGTGGAGAAAGAGGGTTGTCTATGTCCTGGCTGTCATTTTGATCGCAACCCAGGTGTTCCAAACATTGGGTGTGCCGCTTCCTCTTTTCAGAGTGTACGTTTTCATCACGGCAATTGCTGGTATGTTTCTTTGCATGTGGCGCGCCAGTGAGAGCTCCCGTCATAAGGGTCCCCTTCTATATATCTGGACTCTGAGACTGGGTGGCTTGATTTTGCTGGGCGTGATAATAGCTGAGGTGGGAGGTTACAGTATCCTTGCGGCCTATCTACTCAAATCTTCCCTCACAACAACCTTTGCGGTTCTGGCTGCTTGGATGCTCATTTTGATGGCCCGCAGTACACTGGAGTGGATAATTCAAAGTCCACCACTCAGAAAAATACCTTACTTGCAGAGTAAGGCGAATGTGATTGTCAGCCGATCGGCAATTTTAACAAATGTTCTGATCGCATCCTTGTTCGCTACCTTTATCCTGGTAATTTGGAGGGTATATGATAGACCAACCGAAGCAATACAAGGAGTATTCGGTTTTGGATTAATGGTGGGATCTCATAAGATCACACTAGGGCTTATTCTAACTGCGGCGGCATTCCTCTACGGTTCATTTCTCACCTCGTGGGCTGTACAGACATTGCTCATGAAGGGAGTGTTTACCAGTCGGGAGTTGCAGGTCGGTGTTCGCATTTCAATTGCGAGGCTTATCCACTACGGTTTTGTATTTGTGGGATTTTTATTAGCTTTAGTAGCTCTTGGTGTTCGGCTGAGAGATGTCACCATCATTGCTGGTGCTCTGGGTGTTGGCATCGGCTTTGGCCTACAGGGTATCGTCAATAACTTTGTCTCCGGTCTGATTCTGCTCTTTGAAAGGCCGGTCAAAGTGGGTGACTATATCCAGCTTGGTGAGCAGTGGGCCGAGATCAAAAGAATTGGCTTGAGAGCCACAGTGGTTGAGACTCTCGATCGGTCGGAGATTGTGGTCCCCAACAGTGAGCTTGTTTCAAACCAGGTAACTAACTGGACGCTTTCAAGCCGCATCGCGAGGCTTGTTATTCCTGTGGGTGTGGAGTATGGCTCCGACGTTCCTCTGGTGATGGAAACTCTCAAGGAAGCCGCCATGGCAAGCTCGAAGGTTATGCGGATGCCTGAGCCTCAGGTGTTGTTCTTAAGCTTTGGAGAGAGTTCTCTCGATTTTGAACTTCGGGTGTGGGTGTCTAATCTTGACGACCGATTCACTGTAAAGAGTCAATTGCACCAGGATATAGACCAAAGGTTCCGTCAAGCCGGGATAGTGATTGCGTTTCCACAGGTAGATTTGCATGTGCGAAGCGTAGAGGAATCACCTGACTCAACGATAAAGTCTCCTAAGGATCGACGCCCCGATCTCACAGTTGTCCCGAGGAAGGAGAAAGATGAGGAGGACGGGAAAGACGAATAATAGAAAAATCCAACTACATCACCCCTCTCAATCTAAATAACTATAGAAGGTCAGTAAAGGGTTACCTTCTTAAAAACACGATCCGGGAATCCTGATCACAATATATCATATTGACGAATTAGCCGCTCTGAGTTCTCTGTTCTGCTATCTTTGTTGAATCCAGAGTATCCAAGAAATAATATTATCTGCTTTTCATATCTA
Organism: Syntrophobacterales bacterium; assembly: GCA_050118775.1. Classification (GTDB taxonomy): domain Bacteria; phylum Desulfobacterota; class Syntrophobacteria; order BM002; family BM002; genus BM002. The sequence continues at coordinate 606 of JASFKF010000409.1, read as the reverse complement.
TACTCGTTGGCCCAGCGCAAATTCAAGTTTTAGCGTTATACAACGAAATTCCTACCAACCCGCTTCGATTGCAAATAACATCTTTCTGACATTTTTGTTGCCCACCTTTGACAACCAACGATCTTGAGCTGGAGGATCTCGTTTTGCTCATTACCCCGATTTTGTGTTAACCTGCACCCAGCGAAACCTGGCCCCTCGAGGTTATTATGTAGTCCCCTATGGGCCTTGTGATATATGCACTTTCTCAAGCTTAAGCCTCTGACCCTAGGAGTTGCCTTTACGTAAGTCATCTGCTGTTGATTAGGGAGTTAAGTTTTAATAGGTGGTCTTATGCAAGATCTTCCGTGGAAAATTTGCCAGTACTTCTTTACCGAAGAGTGCCCCTACCAGTTCGAAATTAGTAAGGCTATTTTGATTCCTCAGATGCTCGGGCCAAGCGAAATAGAGCACATAAAGAATCTCTGTGAGAACTGCGAAAAATGTAGAGATGAGAAGAGAACCCACCTGCGGATTAAGAAGCCTCTCAGGGTCGCCCTTGTCAATCCTGCTTTGAAAAAGAGCGTGCAAGGCACCGTACTGGATATAAGTTCCACCGGTGCGCTAATT
>JASFKF010000408.1:0-3225 GCA_050118775.1 Syntrophobacterales bacterium | reverse complement strand
AATTGTCCTGGCCATGTATCGTGCCAAGGAGCTAACCCCAAATGAAGCTCCAAAAATCCACCAGTTGGTGGCGGAGTTGGCCCAAAGGGGGGGAATACCTAAACCGCGCATATATCTCATTCCCTCTGAAACTCCCAATGCCTTTGCAACCGGTCGCAATCCGGAACATGCGGTGGTGGCTGTTACCCAAGGCATCGTTCGTCTACTGAACGACGATGAGCTGAAAGGTGTCTTGGCCCACGAGTTGGGACATGTAAGAAACCGGGATATTCTGATTGGCTCCATTGCCGCCACTCTGGCAGGGGTGGTAATGATGCTCGCCAGCATAGCCCGTTGGGGCGCGATTCTTGGCTTTGGAGGCGGAAACGACGACGAAGGAGGAGGGGGCAATATCCTGGTCCTCATAGTTATGTCCATTGTTGCACCTTTGGCTGCCGTGCTAATCCAAATGGCCATTTCCCGGTCTCGGGAATACCTGGCAGATGAAACCGGAGCCCGTTTGGCGGAAAATCCCAGAAGTCTTGCCAGTGCCCTTGAAAAGTTGGCCCAGGCCTCGAAGCGCATACCCATGCAGGAGGCCAAACCGGCAACTGCACACATGTTCATAGTCAATCCTCTTAGTGGTGGTGGCTTTGCCAGCTGGTTCAGCACCCATCCCCCTGTTGAAGAGCGGGTTCGACGTCTGCGGGCCATGGCCGTGGCCTAATCTCAGCACCTTCTGTCCACAGTAAATCTGCCGGCGGGGTTCTGCCCCGCCGTTTTTTTGCCTTGCCGCAAAGCGCATAGCGGTATGTCTAGCGAGACAGGAGGTCGGGAGGTCGAGCGAGACGAAATACAAGAGAGCCAAGATTCTAGACAACGATGTTTTTCCTCGTCTCGCCCGTCTCGCTCGTCTCGCCCCTCTCGCACTTCCCTTGTGCCCTGAGCCCTGAGCCTTTCGCCATTCACTCCATGCTCCATGCCCCACTAGCCGTTTGACATTTCCCGGTCAATCCATTATCCTCTTGCGGGCTTGAATCAAGAGTTAGCCCGGAGGTTTTCGCCATGGCAAACGTTATTGTGGTAGGAACCCAGTGGGGTGATGAGGGCAAAGGTAAAGTTGTAGATCTCTTAAGTGAATCGGCAGATTTTGTTGTCAGATTTCAAGGAGGTAACAACGCCGGCCACACCCTGGTGGTGGAAAATAAGAAGTTTATCTTACACTTGATTCCCTCGGGCATACTCCATCGCAATAAAACTTGCTGTATAGGAAATGGGGTAGTGCTAGACCCAAGTGTCTTACTTGATGAAATAGAAAAGCTCCGTAGCCATCAAGTGCAAGTTGATCCGAATAACCTGGTCATTAGCGGACAGGCACACGTAATCATGACCTACCACCGGGAAGTGGATAACGCTCGCGAGCTCCGCAAAGGTAAGGGAAAAATCGGCACTACCGGCAGGGGCATTGGTCCCTGTTACGAAGACAAGGCAAGTCGTGCCGGAATTCGCATTCACGAGTTGGTCAACCCAAAACTGTTCACGGAAAAACTCAAGGCAAACTTAGAGGAAAAAAATTTCTATCTGGAAAAATTTCTTGGCGCCAAGCCTTTGGACTATAACCAGATATCAGATGAATACCTTGCTTATGGTGAACAACTGAGACCTTATGTGGGCAACGTCTCCCAGCTACTGGAAAAGGGTCGTCGGCAGGGTAAGAACATCCTCTTTGAGGGCGCCCAGGGAACTCACCTAGACATTGACCATGGAACCTATCCCTTTGTCACCTCCTCAAACGCGGTTGCCGGTGGGGCATGCTGCGGTGCCGGTGTCGGTCCCACCCAGATTGATACCGTTTTAGGTATTTGCAAAGCTTATACAACTAGGGTAGGCGGCGGACCCTTTCCCACTGAACTGCAAGATGAAATTGGCAAACATCTTCAGCAAGAAGGAGCTGAATTCGGTTCCACCACGGGTAGACCGCGCCGTTGTGGCTGGCTTGACATGGTGGTGTTGAGAAACGCCGCTCGCTTGAACGGGCTTACTAGCCTGGCCATAACTAAGCTGGATGTGCTTACAGGTCTTGAGGAGATACGCATTGCCACCTCATATGTCCATGAGGCGAGTCCAATGGAAATCTTTCCTTACGAGTGTTTCACTCTGGAGAAGTGCGATCCTTCCTATGAAAGCTTTGCTGGTTGGAGTGAAGACATCAGTTCCGCCCGTGATTTCTCAGACCTCCCCGTAAAAACACAGCGCTATTTGCGAGCCATTGAGGAGTTAGCCGAAGTCCCCCTCTCCATTGTTTCAGTGGGTCCTGGGCGTAACCAGACTATCCTTTTAAGAAATCCCTTTGAGACTTAACCCCGGACTACCAGAGATCCCCCTTCTTCTTGTACTGTTTCACAATGGCGTCGTGTAGTCGCTTGCGCTCTCTAGGGGACAAACGGGTGAATCGAACCACCATGCCACGGGGGGTTATTTCATCATCGGGACCGTATCTGTTTGACCAAATTACCTCGCCTTCGGCCAGTAGAGACTCATCATCGGAAAACCGAATGCTCATACTGGCCACATCATACAGTCGCAGTGGATCTTTACAACGGACAAAAGCTTGATGAGTGCTGATCTGCTTGGTTTCTCCTTTCATTTGTCCCTCTGCCGTAAGCACGACAACCGGATATTTGGCGTCTACTTTTAGATTCTGGTGCCCTCTTTTTATCTTAAATGTATTCAAAATTATACCTCCATGGGTTTAAGGTTCCAGCTTCATCTGGTAGGATGATCTCCTAGGTCCGCCTTTTTCTTGCAAAATATTTTTTTGGGGTTGAACGTTAATGATTGCGTTCATTCAGTTTGTGCAAGGGATATACCAGGCAAAGAAATTGTAGATTTTCGCTTGCTGATTTAAGAATGAAGATTAAGCTTCGATTTGAAACAATCGTAAATCTTCAATCTCAAATCTAAAATAAAAAATCTTCAGGAGTTTCCCCAAAAATATTCTTGTGACATAGGCCAATAGGCCACGGGGAAGCTACTCTACAACGCGCATGATTCGCGCCATTTATTGGCAGAGTCCCTGTTTAGGAAGCACCACATCTTCATGCAGGCCCTCTCAGAGCTGAGATTCGGGAAGACAGGTTGCTCAGATGCTCGTTGTTTCGCAGCTTCCCCTTTTGGCCTTTGCTGATGTCTCTTCTGAGTGACTGCGGAAGGTCTGTGCCACTTCCCCGGCTGTGTCTGGGGGAG
>JASFKF010000407.1:0-3228 GCA_050118775.1 Syntrophobacterales bacterium | reverse complement strand
AGGGGAAATCGAACTGGTGGATGTGCATGCCAGGAATCCGGGAACGCTGCTATTTCTTTGCGCTCAAGGCAAACATTCAATAGCAGGCTTCTCTTCTTTGGGAGCACGGGGCAAAAGAGCTGAACTGGTGGCGGACGAGGCTGTCAATGATTTCTTTCTTTTCCTGGAGTCTGGAGCTGCACTTGACTGCCACCTAGCGGACCAGCTATTAATCTACCTGGCTACTGTCCCAGGAAAGCAGCAATTCACTACATCCAAGGTTACCCAACATTTGCTAACCAACGGTTGGGTCATAGAGAAGTTTCTGCCTGTAAAGTTCAAGATAGAAGGCGGACTTGGTGAGCCTGGCACGGTCGTGAAAAGAGACATTTAGCATTTGGCATAGGGCAGAGCGCATAGGGCATAGAGCATAGAGTCTCGAATGATTATCTTCCCCATGCTCCATGCTGGAAAATGAGAAATGACTGTTGACAAATTTTGTGTTAGTCTGGAGCAAATTCCCGCGACAATTGCTTACCTTCATTTCCAACACTAAATTCGGTGCTCATTTTCCCCATTAGTGGGAAGTCTACATGTACTCCATTCGGGCGCGGAGGTGGCATGGAACAGCAAATTATGTTCGAGAAAATCCTGGTGGCCAACCGCGGTGAGATTGCGGTGCGAATCATGCGGTCGGCACAAGAGCTGGACATCAAAACGGTAGCCATCTATGAGGAGACCGACAAAGAGGCTTTTCACATAACACAGGGAGATGAAGCAATCTGCGTTGGACCAGGTCCCAGGAAGGATTACCTCAACATTGAAGGTATTATCGAAGCAGCAAAAAAAACCGGGGCCCAGGCCATCCATCCCGGCTATGGTTTTTTGGCAGAAAATCCCGATTTTTCAAATGCTTGTACTGATGCAGGTCTTGTTTTCATCGGCCCACCTCCCGAGGTTATTAGGAATCTGGGAAGCAAAGTAATCGCCCGCCAAATAGCGATAGATGCGGGCATACCAGTCATTCCAGCAACAGATAATCTTTCGCCGGGAGGACAGGGTGAAGAGGAGGCTATCAACTTCGCTGCTGAGCAGGGCTACCCCATAATGATAAAAGCAGTATCAGGGGGTGGGGGCCGGGGAATTCGCAGGGTTGAAGACAAAAAAGGACTGCTGGATGGCCTAAAGCGTTCCCGCTCAGAGGCCATGATGTCTTTTGGAAACGATGAAGTTTATCTTGAGAAATGCTTGCAACGCCCCCAACATGTGGAGGTGCAGATTTTGGCGGACCAGCATGGTAATGTGGTTCACTTGGGGACCCGCAACTGTTCGATTCAGCGTCGCCACCAAAAACTCATCGAAATAGCCCCGGCAGGCCTAAAAAAACAATTAGCCGATGAGATCTGCACCGCAGCTGTTAAGGTCACTAAAGCTGCGAACTATCTGAGCGCTGGCACAGTCGAATTCCTCGTGGGGCCAGAGGGAGAATTCTATTTTCTCGAGGTGAACACGCGAATTCAGGTTGAGCATACAGTAACCGAAATGGTGACAGGTATAGACTTAGTAAGGGAGCAATTGCTTATAGCTCTTGGCGAGCCTATTAGCTTTTCTCAAGATCAAGTGGTGGAGCGCGGTTATGCAATTGAGCTGAGAATCAACGCAGAGGATCCCAAAAATAACTTTCTCGCCAGCCCTGGCGTAGTGCAGGTCTACCAAGCTCCCGGGGGGCACGGGGTGCGTTTGGATGGAGCCATATATCAGGGATATGAAATCCCCCGCTATTATGACTCCATGCTGGTAAAATTAACCGTCTACGGTTACACCTGGCAAGAAGCGGTGGACCGGTTGGCCCGTGCCCTAAAAGGATTCGTTATACTTGGTGTCAAGACCACTATTCCCTATTTTCAGCAGATTATGCAGGAGCCGGATTTCATTCAAATGAAGTTCGATACATCCTATATTGATATTCATCCTCAGCTGGTGGAATATCTGGAAGAGGAAAGGGAAATGGAGAAAATAGCTCGCCTAATTGCCGAAATCAGCGCTTATGGATTCAATCCCCATGCACAATGAACAAGCATAGAGCATAGGGCATGGAGCATGGAGTAGGGTAATACAGGTATGTAAGCGCGAAATTGGAAAACTTGAGGTGAGATATGAGATTTGTGATGTGAGATGATTAAGAGCGCTACTTTCCAATCGCACATCTCACATCACACATCACACATCCAAAGATAAGATTACATTGAGACATTAAATAAGGGAGAGACTCAGTTTATGAAAGGTCGGATCACAACAGCAATGAGCACCGGGGAAATCCTGGAAGTTTTGCGGAATGCGAAGGGATATTACCTATGCAACAATGAAAGAGATGTTTCGCAATCTGACTTCAAGAATCGCTTGATGCCCATGACCACTGTACGGGTGGCTCCTTACAGGGAGGCGGCAGGGTTTTTTTCCGTGGAGGTAAGTGGGGGTGCTTCAGTACACGTTGATCTGATACGCAAACAGGTAAATCCCTTTAAAAGACTGCGCATTGCCCGAAGGGCCATGCCAAATACGCTTCTTCAGGCTGTATGCCGAGGTGCAAGTTTGTTTGGCTATCGGCATTACCCCGATAATGTCATAAGGTTTACGGTGAGAGAGTTTGCCAAATACGTTGATGTTTGGCGGGTCTATGATTTTCTCAATCATGTTCCCAACATGATACCAGTTTTCGAGGAGGTCCAAAGGACAGGGCGGATACTCATGCCCAGCATCTGTTTCAGTACCGGCAAAGAACACACTGATGATTATTACGTAGAGAAAGTAAAAGAAATTTTAGAAGTGACTGGACCCAATGTGATCATTTCCATAAAGAATCACTCCGGCTTGGGAACACCAAGGCGGATTGGTGCTCTGGTAGAGGCAATTCGCAAATTTTCTCCTGAGGTTATATTACACTACCACGGGTGCAATACTGACGGCAACGATATTGGCCGGATGATCGCTGCGGTGTCAGCGGGAGTTAAGATCTGTGATGTGGCAGACCATGGCTTGGGCGCAGTATACGGTCAGGCCCCAGCACTTACACTCATTCAGACCCTGGAAGACTATGGGAAAGAGGCCGTAGGCATGGATGTCCAGGCTCTGGTGAAGGCATCAGATGTCTTGCGGAGAGAGCGCAGGATCTATGAGCCTTTTGAGAATGTCTTCCGCGGCCATGACCCAACTGTGGCTTCCTACAAGCTTACCGGTGGAGCTGCGGGT
>JASFKF010000406.1:0-3231 GCA_050118775.1 Syntrophobacterales bacterium | reverse complement strand
AAGCAGTATGAACGGCGTGACATGAAATACGGCAGCAAAGATTACCGGGTGCCGGTGGCTGCGGTGGTGACACCCAAAGATTGTTCCCGTTGCCACCCTGATGAGGCCAAGCAGTACGCCAGGAGTAAGCACGCCAACACTCAGTACATAATTTGGCAGATTGATCCATGGCTCAAATTGGGCATGAACAGTAATTTTGAGCGCGCCACTGGCTGTTTCCACTGCCATGGCACAGTGCTCAAAAATACCAAAGAGGGCAAGCTGGATCCCGAGACCTGGCCAAATGTCGGTGTAGGGCGGGTAAATATGGATGGCAGCCTGGGGAGTTGCACCAGTTGCCATACCCGGCACCGGTTTTCAGTGATGGAAGCCAGGAAACCTGAGGCCTGTGGCCAGTGTCACCTCGGACCGGATCATCCCCAGATCGAGATTTACATGGAATCCAAACATGGTGACATCTATACGGCCTTTGGTGACCAGTATAACTGGAATGCTGCACCGGGAACCTGGTCCGCTGGTGTTGACTTTCGGGGACCGACCTGCGCCTCCTGTCACATGTCTGGTGCTGGAGCGGTTCTTACCAGTCACGATGTGACCGAGAGGTTGGCCTGGGAGTCTCAAGCCCCGTTGTCGATTAGGCCGGAAGACTTCAAGCCCTTCCCCGCCAAGGTCAACCATGAGGTTGAACGGGAGAAGATGAAAGAGGTTTGCAGGCAGTGTCACGGCAACGTCTGGGTGGATGACCATTTCGTCAAGTACGACAAGATAAACGTCGAGTACAACGAGGTCTATTTCAAACCAGCAAAGAAGATGCTGGATGAACTTTATGAGAAAGGCTTACTCGACAACTCCAAGTTCTTCGATGAAGAACTTGAAGTGGAGTACTACGAACTGTGGCACCACGAGGGCCGTAGAGCTCGATTTGGTGCAGCTATGATGGCACCGGACTATGCCTGGTGGCATGGCTTTTATGAGTGCAAAAAGCGTTACAGCAGTTTCATGGAAAAAGCCCGCGACCTAATTGAGCACAACAAGAAGGCCTATGTGGCTACCGACTTTCCCAATGCCACAGGGAATACCACTAAGCCTGCCGAGGTGTTTGACAAGTACAAGTAAAGCGCAAGACAAGCAGTAAACCCGTAGGTGGAAGAAAACCCCGCTTTTTTGATAAGAAAGGCGGGGTTTTGTTTGTCTGGAGTACTGGAGTACTGGAGTATTGGAGTATTGAAAAGGGACTGAAGTTCACAACTGGCAATACTCCAACACTCCACCGCTCCATTACTCCAATAAGAATCCGCGTCTCTGGTGCGCGGATTCTTTACCGTAGGTAACTCTCCTCTTTGGCATGATTTGTGCTCGCCTCAATGGTACGTCTCTCCTTGAGATATCAAAATTTACTGCCACAAGCCAAGTGATCCCAAAATCATCACTGGGGTTGCGAAGAGATATCCTTGCACTTATTGCAGGGGTGAAAGTTTGAGATGAAACTCAGGACGGTTTTCTTAATTTTGGCTTCATTGGCCTTCCTCACCGCCATAGCTGGCGGCTACCTCTACTCTGCCCTTGTGGGCTCAACCTCAAGCTTGAGTGTGTGTTTGCTGATTATTGTCTTGATCATCCTCCTTTACAGAGAAGGGGAAAAAGCCATAGTTCGTGACGTCAGCGAACGCCAGAAAGCCGAAAAGGAAATAAGAAAACTCAACGAAGAACTGGAGAAACGAGTTATTGAGCGCTCTGCTGAGTTATTTGAAAGCGAGCAGCGCCATGGTTCACTCCTGGAAGCATCTGCTGATCCCCTTGTGGTCTATGACATGGAGAGGAAGGTAACCTATTTAAATCCAGCTTTTACAGATACATTTGGCTGGTCCTTCGAGGAACTAAGAGGCAAGCGTATAGATTTCGTTCCCGATGAAAATTGGCAAGAAACACAGGAAGCATTAGACCGCATGCTTCGGGGAGAGAAGGTCCAATTGTTCGAGACTAGGCGGTTAACTAAAGACGGTAGGTTGCTAGATATTCAGCTCAGCACCTCTCTCTTTCTGGATCGCGACGGACATCCCGCCGGTAACATAGTGATTCTTCGGGACGTTACTGAGAGCAAGCAGGCGGAGGAGGCACTACGAAAAGCTCACGACGAGCTAGAGAGAAGCGTAGCAGAGCGTACCTCTGAACTAGTAAGGGCAAACGAACAGCTCAAGCTGGAAATTGAAGAGCGCAAGCGCGCTGAAGGGGAACTGAGTCTCCAGAAGACATATTTTCAACACCTTTTCGAGAACTCTCCGGAAGCGAGCGTAATACTAGATAAAGAAGATATGATTGTTGACGTTAACTCAGAGTTCGAAAAACTATTCGACTATTCTATTGAGGAGATTAAAGGAAGATATATCAATGATTTAATAGTTAGCGAAGATCTGCGTGATGAAGCGAGAGCTCTGACTCAGAGAACTCTAGAGAATCAGGTTGTAACAAAGGAAACTGTGCGAAAACGCAAGGGAGGTAGTTTGGTTGACGTTTCTATCTTGGGATACCCCATAACTTTCAAGGGCGAGCAAGTCGGCGTATATGCAATTTATAAGGATGTTACTGCGCGCAGGCGGAGGGAAGAGGCGCTGAGAGCATCGGAGAAACAATACAGAAATCTTGTGGATAATGCACTGGTCGGCATCTATCGGACAGATCTCGAGGGCAACGTTCTCTATGCCAACGAAGCTCTAATTAAGATGATGGAATTCGAGTCTTACGAGGACATGAAATCTGTTGGTGTCCTTGCCAGGTACAGTAACCTAGATGATCGAGACACTTTTATCACAACCCTTAGGGGAACAGGTAAAGTCAATCACTTCGAAGTGGACCTTCTAACAAAGAGCGGCGCGGTGAAGAATGTGATTATGACCGGGGTTATGGAAGGGGATTTCATATCTGGAATGATTCTGGACATCACCGAGCGCAAACAGGCAGTGGAGGAACGGATTCGTCTGGCGACTGCCGTGGAGCAGGCGGCTGAAAGCGTAATCATATCAGACAGACGAGGAACCATCCAATATGTCAACCCTGCTTTCGAACGGCTTAGTGGATTTAGCAGCGAGGATATAGTTGGAAAAAATTTTCGTGTTCTCAAAAGTGACAGACACGACGAAACCTTTTATCAAGAAATGTGGAAAACCATAACCAGCGGTAAGGCTTGGGGCGGCAGGATAAGCAACAGGATGAAGGATGGATCACTACGCCAAT
>JASFKF010000405.1:0-3237 GCA_050118775.1 Syntrophobacterales bacterium | reverse complement strand
GGACGGGACAGCTGATTTGTCGCGAGCAAGAAGAGTCATGAAATATCCGGGCTCAATGCAAATAAATATCGGGCAGCATACGACAAAGCTGCTTTGGACACCAGCACAAATAAGGATACTGATAAAGATATATCCTACCCTTCCTTTCCTGAATTGCTCAGTGTTTCTTGCATTTTTAAACGCTCTTTTGTAACCTGACTCTATCTTACTGAGCCCAGCCTTGGTCAATATCTCAGCGGGGTATTTTTGCAATGGATGCCAATCCCTCTAAAGCAGAGATTCTCACACTGCCCAATATACTGACCAGTCTGCGTTTGGTAATCGCCCCTTTACTCCTCTATCTGGCTGCCGTGGGCGAGCATACTTTTTTTGTCACTCTTTTGGCCTTCTCACTTGTCTTGGGCTTTACTGACGGCTTGATTGCCAGGAGGTTGAATCAGGTCTCCGAACTGGGTGGCAAATTAGACAGCTGGGGCGATCTGATCACCATCATCACTGTGGCAATTTGCGCCTGGTGGCTTTGGCCGGAACTGATTCGACAAGAAGCTCCCCTGGTGATTGCAGTGCTGCTGGGCTATATAGTCCCGGTCATACTCGGTTTCCTGAAATATGGCCGCCTCACTACCTACCATACCTGGACTACCAAGCTTTCTTTGGTCCTAATCGGTATAGGCATACTTTTGGCTTTTGTTGGAGGACCCCTATGGCTCTTTGAGTTGTCCGTTCCCGTTTTGGTTTTCGCCGGCATCGAAGAAATTGCCATCACTACCATTCTACCCCGATGGCAGTCCAACGTGCCCACCCTCTGGCATGCCATTACCATCGAACGGCAGAGAGCAAGAGAAGAGGTGATGGAGAGCGAGGAGAAACTTCGAACCGTCCTCACCAACATAGAAGACGGCTATTTCGAGGTAGATCTCGCTGGAAACTTTACCTTTTTCAACCCTATCCTGTCTAAGTATCTCGGCTATTCCGAAAAGGAATTGCTCGGGATGAACAACCGCCAAATCATGACTGATGAGACCGCCAGGGAAGCTTATCGGGTTTTCAATGAAGTTTACCGCACTGGTAAACCGGCGCAAGCATTCGATTGGGATGTTATAGCAAAAGACGGTGAAAGAAGGTTTTTCGAAACCTCCGTTTCTCTCCTCCGTGACTCTGAAGGTGAGCCCATTGGCTTTAGAGGTATTGCCCGGGACACTACCGAGCGTAAGCAGTCCGAAGAGCAACTCTACCATGCCAGCCGAATGGTTGCCCTAGGAACTCTTGTTTCTGGTGTGGCCCACGAGATAAATAACCCAAATAATTTCATAATGTTAAACACTCCTCTGCTGAGAGAAGCGTGGGAGAGTGCCTTGCCCATCCTTGAGGAGTATTACCAAGAAAACGGGGACTTCGTTTTGGCAGGCATGAACTACACGGAGATTAGGGAGAAGGTCCCCCTGCTCTTTTCAGGGATATCAGATGGATCCCAACGCATCAAGCAGATCGTAGATGACCTCAAAAACTTCGTAAGAAAAGATGTCCCTGACGTCACTCAACCACTGGACATAAATGATGTACTAAAGTCGGCCCTGGCACTGGTTTCGAACATGGTCTACAAAACGACAAAAAATTTCTCGGTCCGCTATGGCAAGAACATCCCGCCGATAAAAGGGAACTTCCAGCGGCTCGAACAGGTGGTGATTAATTTGATCCAAAATGCCTGCCAAGCACTACCAGATAACGAGAAATCGATACGGGTGTCAACTTTTAGTGACCAAGAAGAGGCCACCGTTGTCTTGCGAATTAACGACCAAGGACGGGGTATCCCGGCTGAGAATTTGCCCCACATTACCGACCCATTCTTTACCACCAAACATGATTCCGGTGGTGTTGGCTTGGGCCTATCAATTTCTGAGCGAATTGTGGAAGAGCACGGAGGCAGGATCTTTTTCGCCTCAAGGGTCGGCAAAGGTACTCAGGTTGAAGTCATTCTGCCCATTGACGAAAACAGCTAGCCCGCATATTTGATGAATCCCTTTGTCAAGGAGAAAATGCAATGAGCTATCCCCGTCTTCCGGTGATGCTAGTGGATGATGAGGCACAGGCATTGGACAGTTTTGAAGCGGCCCTTCGGTCTGGAAACGTGAATAATTTTCTTCGTTGTCAAGACAGTCGGGATGTTATGCCTCTGCTGGCAGAGCAAGAAGTCGAAGTCATGCTACTGGACCTGAGAATGCCCCACCTGTCAGGTGAAGAGCTCCTTCCAAAAATTACAAGTGATTTTCCCCATGTTCCCATTATCGTCATTACCGGTGCGGACGATGTGGAAACTGCGGTCAAGTGTATGAGGGCTGGCGCCTTTGATTACATAGTCAAACCGGTTGAAAGAAGTCGGCTCGTTGCCAGTGTTAAGACAGCCCTAGAACTTCGTGAATTACAGCGGCAAAATGAGTTGCTGAGAGCTCATGTTTTATCCGATCAACTGGAGGATCCCGAACCATTCGCAGAGATCATCACCAACAGCAAAATGATGAAATCTATCTTCCAGTACATTGAGGCAATCGCCAGTAGCCCTCAACCTTTACTGCTTACGGGTGAGACCGGCGTAGGCAAAGAGTTGGCTGCCAGAGCTATTCACACTGCCAGCGGCCGCCAAGGAGCTTTCATTGCCATTAATGTTGCCGGGCTGGATGATAATGTCTTTGCGGATACCCTTTTTGGGCACAGGAAGGGTGCTTTCACTGGTGCCGACCAAAGCCGCACCGGCATGGTGGAGATGGCAGCGGACGGCACCCTTTTTCTGGATGAGATAGGAGACCTCAGCCCTGCTTCCCAGGTAAAACTTCTACGTTTTTTGCAAGATGGCGAATTCTTCCCCCTTGGTTCAGACGTGGCCAAACGCTCAAACGCCCGGGTAGTCGTAGCCACCAATCAAGAAATAGAGACCTTGCAGGAGTCGGGCAACTTTCGAAAGGACCTTTATTACAGACTGCGGATCCATCATGTCCATATTCCACCACTTCGTGACCGGAAAGAGGACCTACCTCTTCTCCTAGACCATTTTCTAGAAAAGGCTGCCAAAACCCTGGGAAAAAAGAAACCAACCCCGCCTATCGAGTTGATAAGCCTTCTGGGAGCCTATCATTTCCCTGGAAATATTAGAGAGCTGGAATCAATAACTTTCGACGCCGTAAGCAAGCATGTCTCTGGGAAGCTCTCAATGGAGGTGTTTAAATCTTATATTTCCAAGAA
>JASFKF010000404.1:0-3241 GCA_050118775.1 Syntrophobacterales bacterium | reverse complement strand
TCCCGCTTGAGATAGATTTGACCTATTGCAAGGGGTGCGGCGTTTGCGCCGAGGTGTGCCCGACAAAGGCAATTCGCATGGAAGCAGAGGAAAAATTCGTCCTCAGTGAATGCGCCATCCAGGAAGAAGTTGAATAGAGAATAAAAAGCGTAAACGGTAAATGGTCAACGGTGAACGGTTGATGAGCCAGGGCATGGTCGGTTTACCGTTCACGGTTTACTGTTTACCAAAAGCTTTGGGTGTTATTCCTCAAGGGGAAATGGTAAATGCGCAATGAGAAATGACGAATAGGGTGATGACAAGCTATGAACGAGGTGCAAATTATCAGTGGAAACGAGGCAGCCGCAATGGGGGCCAAGCTTAGCAGGGTACAAGTCATAGCTGCCTATCCCATAACCCCCCAATCCAAGATTCCTGAGACATTGGTTAAATATGTTGAGTCGGGGGAATTAGAAGCCGAGTTTATTCGAGTGGAAAGCGAACACAGCGCCTTAACCGTATGCATTTCTGCTTCCACCGTGGGAGCCAGGGTCTTTACGGCAACCGCAGCAAACGGTCTGGCCTACATGCACGAGCAACTACACTGGGCTGCCGGGGCAAGACTTCCCATAGTAATGGCCCTGGCTAACCGAGGACTTGGAGCGCCTTGGACGATTTTCAACGATATGCAAGATTCCATTTCCCAGCGAGATACCGGCTGGATGCAAGTATACTGCAGAGATAATCAAGAGGTTTTGGACAGTATTCTCATGGGTTACAAAATATGTGAGCAGATCCACGTCCCCATGATGGTCTGTTTCGACGGTTTCGTACTGTCCCACACGGTTATGCCAGTAGAAATACCAGATCAGAAAAAGGTTGATAGTTTTTTACCACCTTATGTGCCCCATTTGCAGGTGGACGGGCCGGAACCTATAAACATCAACCCTGTGATGCTGGCAGAACCGAGAGATAACGCTCAGGGTATTGCATGTCCCAGTTACATGGGATTTCGCATGAGGTTACAAGAGACCCTTGAAAGTGCAGGAGAGGTGATTGCAAAAGTCGGTGGCGAATTCGGAGAGATTTTCGGCCGAAATTACGAGGGCTTGCTTTGGGAATACCGGACCGAAGAGGCAGATACCATTCTTCTCACCATGGGATCCCTGGCCAATGAGGCTTCCCTCGCCGTAGACATGCTGCGCGAGAAAGGCTATAAAGCTGGAGTAATAGGGCTTAGAGTCTTTAGGCCTTTTCCGGCGGAGCAAGTGAGACAAGCGCTGTCAGGGGCTAAACAAGTGGTGATTTTCGACAAGAACATCAGTTACGGAAATGAAGGGGCCACCTGCACCGAGACAAAAGCTGCTCTCTTTGAAGGTGGATTGCGCCCCTTTATTACTAATTATATTGTGGGTCTGGGGGGAAAGAACGTTGTTGCTTCAGACTTGGAAGCTGCTACTTTGGAAGCGTTGGAGAATAAGGGTCGGAGAAACGGTCCTCAGTGGTTAGGGGTGGCGGTTTAATTTGCATGGCGCATGGCGCAGAGCGCATAGCTCTTTGGAGGGTGGAGTTAGCGAAGAGAATCCACCCATGGCTGAATCAAAAAAAACCAGAGGATTGAGGCTATGGCCACTACGGTGATGCAACTTCCAGAGCAAGAATACTTCTTGCCCGGGACCCGGGCCTGTTCAGGGTGTGGTTTGTCCTTGGCCTATCGTCACATTTTAAAGGCTTTGGGTGAAAAGACCATTCTGACCATCCCCGCCTCTTGTCTGACCGTGCTGCATGGCCTATATCCCTGTACTTCAGTGCGACTGACCAATATCAACACCGCCTTCGCTAGTACCGCTGCTTCGGCAACAGGAATTGTCGCTGGCCTTAATGCTCTAGGTAAGAAAGATTACACGGTAGTGGGGATAGCCGGAGACGGGGGTACTTTCGACATCGGCATTCAAGCCCTGAGCGCCGCGGCGGAGCGGAATACCGATTTTCTCTACATCTGCTATGATAATGAAGGCTACATGAACACAGGCACCCAGCGCTCGAGCGCCACACCTCTGGGAGCATTTACCACCACTACTCCGGACACAAAGATCGAGCACAAAAAGGACATGATGGCAATCATGGAAGCCCACGCCATTCCTTACACGGCCTCAGCATCTCCGGCATATCCCCTGGATCTCTATGATAAGGTAGCAAAGGCTAAAACCATCCATGGTACTCGCTACATCCAAATAAACATCCCCTGCGCTCCCGGCTGGGGGTTCCCCACCGATCAATTGGTAAGACTTGGTAAGCTTGGGGTGGATACTGCCATGTGGGTTCTTTTCGAGGTTGAAGATGGGGTTTTTCGTCTCACAGGTCGTAGCCGCACAATGGCAAAAAGCGGTAAGAAAAAGCCAGTCGAGGATTATGTGAAATTACAAGAAAGATTTAGATACATAAAACCTGACCAGGTTGCCTACCTGCAAGCGTGGGTTGACAATCGCTGGAAGCAGTTTTTGCAGCGCCACAATTCATAGCCCGGATTTCTCATGAATCCACCTACGGCGGACCACGAAGATGGGCTTACCATCCACACTCGCCCCAATGTTAATAACTACTTTCAATCACCTTTTTCTTGATTTTTGCCAAATTAATCGCAGTCGCCGTGAGCAGGAAATACAAGGCAAGTCTGAGCTGGACTTGGGTGTTTGGTATGAAGGGCTTGATTCACTTATAAGCTGCTACCAGCTCCAAGGTGAAGGTCAGTTACTCACAGAGGCTCTCTCTGATCCGTATTTTCCCTTCACTAAGCTGCAGAAACTCAACGTAAAAGAGCTTGCAAGAGAGGCAAAACTCAGCCATTTGTCTGAGGAGAGCCTAGCAAGTATTGCAGCTAAGCATTTGTTGGAATGGGCGAAAATATTCCAGGCTATTCGACTGGATTTGAAGAGGTTAAACAAAGACGGCCAGGTTTCTAGCATGAGCCTTAAAGGCTTCGCCGAAGAGACTATTCCGCAAACAAACAGGTGTAATAACTGTGGGTGCTGCTGTGAAATTCGAGGCGGCCCTCCAGAGTTCACCGGATCCATTGAGCCGCCTAGGGAGTGGCTAAGATATTTTCGGGGTGATGCCTTCGGCTATCAACGATTCTGCCCTTTTCTCTTCGAATATTTCGCCACCGGCAAGTTCTTTTGCTCCATCTATCTAATCAAGCCGAAATGCTGCTGGGAATTTGATCGGGAGGAGTGTGACTTTTTGCAAGAGGACGTGGCCAGAG
>JASFKF010000403.1:0-3249 GCA_050118775.1 Syntrophobacterales bacterium | reverse complement strand
CACTATATCCGCCTGATAGCCTGGAGCAATGGCACCCAGTGTGCGCAAGCCAAAGTAGCGGGCCGGATTAAGACTCGCCAGCTGGATGGCGCTTATTGGCTCAATGGACAACTCAATAGCCCTCTTAAGAATCCGATTCATGTGCCCGTGCTCAAGCAGATCTTCCGGATGGCAGTCATCGCTTACCAACATGCAACGGTGTTTCGTGGAAGGGGTTACCAGAGGAGCCAGTGCTTCTAGGTCTCGGGCCTGACTTCCTTCCCGCAACATAATGTGCATCCCTTTGGCGAGCTTCTCTCTAGACTCTTCGAAACGAGTACATTCGTGATCTGACCCAATCCCACCACACAAATAGGCATCCAGTGAAGCGCCGCTGAGACCTGGAGAATGTCCATCAATTACCCTACCCCGAAAACGTTCAAGTTTGTCCAAGATTGCAGGATCCCCGGCAATCACACCGGGGAAGTTCATCATTTCCGCGAGTCCTATTATTCTAGAATGTTGGGCTAATCTTTCAATGTCATTGCCTGTCAATTCCGCTCCGGCAGTCTCCAGGTGAGTTGCCGGCACACAGGAGGGGGCCATATAGAAGATTTCAAGCCCGACGTCCTCGCTTGCCTCTAGCATAAATTGGACACCGGCAACCCCGGCAACATTGGCAATCTCATGGGGATCAGCCACCACCGTAGTGGTACCGTGGGGAAGGACTGCTCTAGCAAATTCACCTGGCACAAGGAGGGTGCTTTCCAGGTGAAAGTGGCCGTCAATAAATCCTGGGGAGAGAATGGCGCCATTGATTTCGACAACCTCCTTTGCTTGACGGTCATCAAAGCCAACAACTACGCCATCGAATACGGCAACGGAGATTGAGGCCAGCTCGCCGGTAAAAACGTTGACCACCTTTGCCCCTCGAAAAAGGAGATCCACTGGTCTGTCACCCCTAGCCGCTTCAATCCTCCTGGCCAGTCTTTGCTGCCATTCGGTCACTGTTTTCACTCCAGGTTAGTTTCTGAATATCAGTAGCTTATCCGCGAGGGACAGGAATGATTAATTGATGTGCGATGTGTGATGTGTGATGTGCGACAGAGGATTTTTCAGAAAATCTCACATCCCATATCCCATATCTCATATCCTCCGGTCCTCGAGGCTCGGTGAAAAATTTGTTAGCCTCTCTTCGCCGACAGAAGTAATGTTGCTCAAAGCGGGCTCAATATAACAAAATTGTCCTAGCCGAACAATACAAGGTTCCACCGCAGTGAAGAATGCAGGCCCGTCGAAGATCCCCCTCCCCTTGCGGGTGAGAACCCGGCTTTGAGCTGCCATCAGAGCTGATTTTCTTGATGCGGTAGTCTACGGGAGTAATGGAGTGGTGGTTTTGGTCTCCTGTTTTTATTGACAGGAATAACAGGTTTGCTAAAATGAAAAAAGATTAGATAACCGTGAACCCCAAGCTCGCATTCTGGGCGAGAGGGGGTGAAAATGGATTATAATGAAAGGATGATCATCAAGACCGTCGAGAGTCCCTGTCGCGGCTGCCCTAGGCTAGATGAAGACCGAGAACTTTGCATGAGAGAGTGTGACAAACTAGCGGCCTTTCAAAAAGCAATGGTAAGATTTCAAGAAGAGAAAGTACACTGGTTTTCCGCCCGTCTTCGCGCTGCGTAAAACTTTTCAACAGCTCAATAGGCATTTTTACTGACATTTCCCGGAAAGCGACGCTCTTAGTTAAACTGTGCCCCTTGCGTGACCCAGCCCACTCATAATTTCTTCCCATTGATTCAATGAATTGTGGCCTCCCTTTCATTTTCTTCTGGTTCTTGTGGCCGGTAATACGACCATGGATGCTCACAATGAGGACAGAGCAAAGAAACTTTCTCGTCTGCTTCGGCCGTCATGCCCTCCAGTTCCATGTCAAAATAGAAAGTTTCATTGCACTGGGCGCACTGGAATCTATCCATTTTCCTCTCCTAATCTCCATATAATAAACCCTACACCATTGCAGGTTAATCAACTGCAGCGGTTTTCAAGACCTCACTCCTCACTCAAGCAATCTCTTACTAAGCGTGCCGTGTGTTTGCAATACGCCAAGCCTACGTGATTTACAATTCGAGTCTCCATGTTCTTCACCCCATCCCAAGTAAGCTTGGTGGATTCGTTGGGCAGAACCATATTGTCCACAATAGTGTAGATAGCATAAAAACGACCATTTTCTGGAAATTGGACACCATGATTCAGTGACTCCAGAAATGCGCTTCCTGGAACCATTTCTCTTGCCGCTTGACCCCGGCCGAAAACCGCCAGCTTTGAGCCTCGGTGCGGACTTCCCAAGGTAACAACTCTGCGTATTTTAGCTCGGCCAGAATTTTCCGCCAGATAGGATCTAATCACAAGTCCGCCCATACTCTGACCGACCAAATCCACCTTTTCGCTTTGGGTTTCAGCTATTACTTGTTCGACTTCGTCCGCCAGGATACGGGCAAACTCGTGGATCGATCGAAATTTTCCCTTTAGTTTAATTGCTTTCATATGGCTCCAACCCCAGCGGCGAAACCAGCGAAGATAAAGGTACCAGGCCGTGTGGTTGTGATAAAGTCCATGGACAAAAATAATCGGAGTTCTTTTGGCCGCGCCAGCTGGCAAGCTGTAGTATTCGCGGTGTAAAGCAGTTGCTGCCGTCAGTAGGACGAGCAAATGGCTGTACAGACTCCAGAGGAAACCTTTGAGAATCATAACAGGCACCGAACCTCTTGTGCGCAGAACCTCTAGGTGAGAACCATTGGCAGCTTCGTAATAGAAAAGCACATAGGTAAATGCAACAGCCATTGACCAAAATAACAGTAGCAAAACAAGCCAAAACATATACACCTCACTATTGGGGTTTACTCTTGGTTAGTTAGTACGTAAACTATGATCGCATAGCGCCAAGTCAGTATCGATAAATATCACAGGCAGCCAATGAAACTAAAGCCTCTTTATATCAAAAATCTCAAAGTGGACCCACCGCTAATTCTGGCTCCCATGAGTGGACTGACCCACACTGTTTTGCGCCAATTAGTGGCTGAATTTGGTGGCTGCGGTCTCTTCTATACGGAAATGCTCAGCGCCCGGGCTCTTCCCTCTGAGTCGCCCGAGTCATCACCCTGGCTGCGGGGTACTCCTCAAGAGCGGCCCATTGCTTACCAGTTACTAGTATCCCACTCTGAGGAACTAGCAGCTGCCATAGAAAAGATCGAGTCCTGTGGGGGAGAT
>JASFKF010000402.1:0-3253 GCA_050118775.1 Syntrophobacterales bacterium | reverse complement strand
GATTTGGACTTAGGTAAGATTCGCATACCGAGGTTTCCGCTGGAAAAAGGCCAGGAACCAATGGCTATATTGGGACAAAAGGCGAGGGAAGGACTTCGAGGGCAACTCTTAGCCAAGCAGTTTGAGGAAGATCCAGGCTACAACCAAAGATTAGACACCGAACTGAAAAAAATTGAGCAGCTTGGTCTTGCGGACTACTTTCTCTTGGTGGCTGATTTCGTTCAGTTTGCCAGAACAAAGGGAGTTCCAGTCGGCCCGGGGAGTGGATCAGCAGGTTCTAGTCTCACCGCCCACGCTCTAGGGATCACCAAGATTGATCCGTTAAAACATGGCCTTTTGTTTGAGCGTTTGATAAATCCACTGAGCCCAGAGTTTCCGGATATGGAGCTGGGTTTTGGTATGGAGATGCGAGAAGAAGTGCACCAATACCTCAGGTCAAAATATGGACAGGACCGGGTAGCGCAGATCGTCTCACTCGTTACCATGCAACTGCGTACGGCCATTCGGGATTTGAGCAAAGCCTTGGATCTAGACCAGGAAGATCTGGGTGGTGCTGCTGAATCCGCAGAATCGGCCAGAACAGGAGCAAGGGTATACTCACGGGAGCAGTCTGCACAAGGGGTGTCCGCGGGAGTCCCAAGAAAGATACTGGAATTGGCAGCAGAGCTTGAGGGTTTGCCCCGACAGGTAAGCACCCATGCCACTGGCCTCATTATCGGCGATGGTCCATTGGTTCAAGATGTTCCACTTTTTTGTGGCCCCAGGGATGAGTGGGTAAGCCAGTACAATGTGCGCGCCCTGAAGCGAGTCGGTTTGGTAAAGATTGATTTAATTGCAAGAAAAAGTCTAACAGTGATCCGTAAAGTAGTAGATCTAGTAGGCAATGAGTATGATCTGTCAGCAGCCTTGGAAGATATATCCTGGGATGATGAAGCTGCCTTCGAATTGCTGTGTCTGGGGAGGGTGGGAGGTATTCCCTACTTGGAAACCCCAAGAGCACGGGATTTGCTACTCAAATGGCAACCGAGGGGGTGGGAGGATCTGCTTGCACTTTTGGCTTTGATTAGACCGGTGGCCTTAGAAAGTGGAATAACCGAAAATCTACTCAGCACTCGTCGACAGGAAGGCTCTCAGGAGTCATCTCCCTCGTCTAACGGAAAAAAGACTTTGCCTGGGGCTAAATTTCTTCTTTTCGATGTGGATCTGATCAAACTGATAGCTGAGAGCACCGGTTGGACTCTTGAGAAGGCAGACGAAGTTTGTCGCATGCTTATGAGGGCTGAGGAGGAAGAACTGGAAAACATCCGTCTGGAGTTCATCAAAGGTGCCGCGAATAAAGGTTACACCCGTGAGGCGGCGGCAATCACCTGGTCTGAAGTGGAAAACTCGGCAGGCGTGGTTGCCAATAAGAACCAAAAAGTTGCCCAGGCATTCACAGTGCTGCAAGCTGCCTTTTTGAAAGCTCGCTTTCCGCTGCACTACATGGCCGCCCTGTTGAGTAGCGAACTGCATCAGTATGACCTGCTTACGGCGCACATGGAGGCCTGTCGCAACGAGGGTTTTGTTTTGCTTCCTCCGGACATAAATGAAAGTGAGGTTGAATTCCGCGTCGAAAAAGAGGGCGTTAGGCTTGGACTGGCGGCAATCAGACATGTGAGCAGGGCAACAGCTACCTCCATTGTCCGGGCGCGGCATGAGAGAGGTCCATTTAGTTCTCTTTTTGAACTCTGCAGCAGCTTAGACCGAGAGGATCTGGACAAGAGGGCTTTAAATTCAATAATAAAAGCGGGAGGGATGGACAGTTTTGGCTTGGGAAGACAAAGTCTGCACAGGATGCTTCCTGAATTAGTGGACCAGGCTCGTCGAGGTCAGATGGCACTTTTCGACAGCCCCGGCCTAGAACCTCATCCGGACCGCAGCCTTACTACTCCCTCTGACTGGGATTATTCTACCAAACTGGCTAAAGAAAAGGAGGTTCTCGGTTTTTATCTAAGCGGCCATCCGCTGGCCGAGTTTCGTTCTTTTCTGGAAAAAGTCGCGGTGGGTGGGGCGGCAGGGCTAAACGATCTTCCCGGAGATTCTCAGTGCATCCTAGGGGGGGTAATTGAGGAGATCAGAGAAATTAGGAGCCGCAAGGGTGAACCTTTACACTTTTTGCGGATAGAAGATTACACAGGCTCTGTGGAAGTGATTGTTTTTGCAGATGTGTATGCAAGATTCGAGAGATACTTGTTCAAGGGCGGGCTGGTTCTGGTGCGCGGCAGGATAGCAAGAGAGTTCGATCAGGTAAGGCTGGTGGCTGAAGATGTCATGTTTTTAGAGGAGGCAGTCCAGAAACTAGCCACCTCTGTTAGGTTGCATCTCTCGGTGGAAGGTTTCTCAAAGGACTTGCTAAGTGATCTAAGCCAGTTGCTTAAATCACAGCCAGGGTCATGTCCAGTGTACCTCCACCTTAATATTGGCCAGCATACAGAGGTTATTCAGAGGTTACCGACTCCATTTAATGTTTATCCGGTTAGAGATTTGGTTACGGCAATAACCAAGCGATTTGGTGAGGGAAGTCTTGAGATCAGGTATTCTGAGGAAGAGACTCACGAGGCATAGTAGTTTGAACGTTTAAATGCACCATAAAGAGCACAGTATTAGCATAGCGCATAGAGCATAGCGCATAGCGAAAAAGATGATAGAGGGCAAATAGTAAAAGGTAAACAGTTGCATAACCGTGGTTCTATGCCTTTACCCTTCAGCGATTTCTCTTTGCCAAACGCTCCGCGCTTGGCGCTGTGCGCTCTGCGTCGATTGTGGCCTTTGTGGTGAAGCTGCTTCCTCAATGGTTGAGCATTAATGAAGGAGTAAGTAGCGTGACAGAATATAGGGAGCGGATATATCGCCAACAGATCCACCACAAGCGATTGGTTCCCTTTAAGGTGGCTGTACAAGAAACAGATCTGATGATTCTGGCTGAGTCCGACCTGAGCGAACTCACTGAGGAAATTATTTACAAGATTCGTGGACCTCTGGAGGGATACATTGTTCGTCACCCCGAATTTCTCCAAGCTATGACCCCTCTGCCCTACGATAAACTTGCACCTCCGGTAGTAAAGGAAATGTTAGCTGCGGCACAGATTTGTGGTAGTGGACCCATGGCTGCTGTGGCCGGAGCTATAGCGGAGCAGGTTGGGTTGGCCCTTCTGCGGAAAAGTGGAGAAGTGGTGGTGGAGAACGGCGGTGATTGTTTTGTCAAGGTGGATTC
>JASFKF010000401.1:0-3253 GCA_050118775.1 Syntrophobacterales bacterium | reverse complement strand
TGATATCCGCGATAGAATTTCCCATGTCATCCGAGGTCAAGACCATCTGGCCAACACGCCAAAGCAAATAATGATTTACCAAGCCCTGGGAGAAAAGTTACCCCAATTCGCCCACATGCCACTTACTCTGGATCCGCAAAAGCGTAAAATTTCCAAAAGGGCTCATGGCGAAGTGGTGTCAGTGCAGTATTATCGTGAGCGGGGCTTCTTGCCTTGGGCTCTGGTTAATTTCCTTGTTCTCCTGGGATGGTCTACTTCAGATAATCGGGAGATTTTTTCTAAAGAGGAACTCATCGAGGCTTTTTCTTTGGAAGGCATCAACCGGGCAAATTCCGTATTCGACATTCGCAAGGATGACCCCAAGTTCTTCACTGATCCCAAGGCGATAAGTATCAATGGACATTACTTGCGAACCATTGAGGTTGAACAGTTGTTGCCTTACGTGCAGGCAGAAATGGAGGCTGCCGGGTTGTGGGACCCCGCCTTCGGTGCCGAAAAAAAATCCTGGTTTGCCTCCACCGTTGACCTCATCCGCAGCCGTTACCACACTACCAAAGATTTCGTCAGTCTGGGACGATGTTATTTTGCAAATGATTTCCCAGTCGAAGACCAGGTGCTGCGCAAGAACATCTTGAAACATGAAAATCTCAAACAATGGCTACCCTTGCTGGCAGAAAGGCTAGAAGCCGTAGAAGAGTTCACCGTCGATCTGATAGAGCAGGTTATCCGTGACCTTGCTGCCGAGTTGGATATCAAGGCAGGGATTCTCATAAATGGCGCACGGGCTGTTGTTACCGGGCAGGCCGCGGGCCCCGGTCTTTTCGAGGTCCTTGCAGCTGTGGGCAAAGAGAGAGTGGTGCGCCGTCTGCGAGAAGCCCCCAATTTATATTAACCCGGATATTTCATGAATCCGGGTTGGAAATAGCACCAAGCCTGGTTCTAAATCCCCCATAATTATCCTCCTTGGACGAAGTGGGTATGCCTTGCCAATCTTCCCTGAACGCTGGCACGTTTCTTGAACGTACTACTCTCAGCACTCTAAGACTTTTAACGACCCGGAGAAGAATTTCTAGGGGACCTTAGCCGACCAGAGAGGAGTATGTACTAAATGACACTCGGTGAACTTCCTACTAGCGGAATTTACATTGAAATTGCCTTAGGGCTGATAGTCTTGTTAGTCCTGCTCTATCAGATAGTTGCGCAGCAGAGGACAAGGGAAAAAAATAATGAGCTAGAAAAGCGAATCGCCGCCATTGAGCAAGCTCACGAGGAGGTGTTCGCCAACTTGGAAAAGAAGGCCAATGCTTTACAGGAAATAGTTTTTGAGAAAACCAAGCCCATGACCAACAAGCTCAATGAACTCTCCAAAAAAGCCAACATGATGCTCGAGAAAAATGAAGCGGTCCGCCGGGAATTGGAAGATCAAATAGAACCCCTGAGAGCTTCAATAGATGAAACATCTGCCAAATTTAATTCCTCCCAAGATGCCATAAGGAAAGTGGTCCAAGATGGTAAGAACGAGATTGAGAGAATGACGAAAGAAGTCGATGGGTTTAAAGAGGAAATCAAAAAAGTAAAGGATTTCATTCGAGACGGCATTATTGATCTTGAGCTATAAACCATGAAAGAAAGCAACGCTACCATTCTATTTGCCGACCTGATGAATTCTACAGAGTTGGCCAAGAACCTTACCCTGCTGGAATACGATGACATGCTCGTCGATTTTCAGAACACCATGTTCGAGGTTGTTTCTCACCATCTGGACTACTTCGGCTATGAAGGGGAGGGGGTGGACTCGGAATGGTCAATTTCGGGAGATGAACTTAGAGTTTTCCTCTATTCCGATAACATGGATTTTGATATTCGCAGCGCCCTGCTAATAGCCACCAAGATCAAGCTTGCCTGGCTATCTTCAGCCTTCAACCAGAGAGTGCTTAGTGAACAGCGATTGGTATCTCGTATCGGCGTCGGTGTCAACTGCGGCAAGGTGATCAAAGACGTCAGGCCATGGAGGGTGAAGATAGGCAAAGCGGGACAAAATATCGAAGGCTACGCCATCAATCTGACCAAGCGTATAGAGTCAGCTTCGCGAGAAGGCAATGTTTATCAGATCATGGTAGGTGCCAGTCTCTACAAGAGATGTCAGCAAAACAAAAGAATGAATGTGGCTTTTAGCCACCCGAGGAGCCTAGTTTTTAAGGGTCTTGGCCAAAAAATACCGGTTTACGAGGTTGTCTCTTTTGTCAACTTTGAGCTATTGCCCTCCATGCCCGCCCCCTTCCGAGAGGGGCTTATGGAAAAGATGGAGAACACCGTTCGAGATGCTATGCCAGAACCGTGGATTTTTATCGTTCTCTTGCGTTCTTACATCTCCATGTTGGCCTCAAATCGCGATGAATACGCGGATGTCAAAGCTGTGGAACTTGCTCAACAGGCTCTGGACGTGGTGGATTACAAGCCAGTTATTTACAATATGCTGGGCTGGCTTTACACCAACGGTAAAAATGTTCGGAATTTGGAAATGGCTTTTCACTACCTTGACCAGTGTCTGGGTTTGGAGCCAAAAAATGAAGCTGCTCTACTGCACCGGGCGCGAATTCTAGAGGAGATGGGCCAGACCGATCTTGCCCGACACGCCTATCAAGAAATTTTATTTCAAAATCGGCAGCACCCCATAGCACGAAGAAAACTTTCCCAGTACAAGGTCGCCAATTAGGGTCGATGAAATCCTTGAAGTCGTAAACGGTAAACGGTGAAGGGTAAACGGTGAATGGTAAACGGTTAACCCTAATTTTCTAATTTTCTAATTCTCCAATTCTCCAATTAACTACCTGCTAGCTGTCTTTCCCTATGCCCCATGCCCTTTGCTCTATGCCCTAAAAAGAGATGGGTTCAACATCGTCCTCGTTAAGTTCTACTGAAACCGCCTGTTGAATAATATCTATGGAAACCACCAATCTTGCCTTCTCATGCTTCTTGCGAACCAAAATCCCTTCACAACCATAGAGAGCGCCATTGACAATCTTTACTCGCATTCCTTCCTGTAAATAGGGGTGGACGGTAAGCACACTGGCATTGTTGAGAAGGGTTATCAGACTGCTCATCTGACTGTCCGGTACTGGCAGAGGACCGTCCTCGCTGCGAACTATTCGGACAACTCCAGGTGTCTGCAAAATCTTCAATTGTTCGTAGTTATCGAGTAAGGATCGAACAAAAAGGTAGCCGGGAAAAATCGGCACCTGGATCTTTTTGC
>JASFKF010000400.1:0-3255 GCA_050118775.1 Syntrophobacterales bacterium | reverse complement strand
CTCAATCCGTGGGAGGCCAGCAATTCCAGTGTTCTTTTCTTGCCGTGCAGCATACATATGGCGCACGCCTTCAGATCCATGACCTCAGCTACATTGCTGACCAGCAGATCCAATACTTGTTGGCGGTCGAGGGTGGAATTCACCGCCTTGACCACCTCTTTAAAGGAATCAAAATATAATTTGTCTCGGGTCTTCATAACACACCTCTCTGGGTTGATAGCCAAGACCGCTCTGCTTAGCACTACTGTCTTTTTATGGCGCTCCTTTGGTCAAATAGAGTTACCTATCTTCGGAGCCTGACCATTTTTTGCGGGAAAACAGGAGACTTAAAACACTTGTGGTGGACCTTACTGGGAAGAGCCGCAAGAGAATATGGGCTGGAGTTTGATGCAGATTTTCGAGGACGACTTTTAAGTGTGAGGGAAGACAGGTTTGGCGATTGAAGAGATTCTCATTCCTTTCGAACAAGATCATCCGAACGTTTTACCGCAGACTCCCAACAGAGCATTTGACCTATGCCTGTTGGGAGCGAATTATGCACACTTTGAGTTTCATTTAAACCCGGCTATTTAGTATATATTGGGGTATTGGATAATTGGACAGCTTATATATCGCTAGCTTAGGGCACAGGTTGTAATGCTGTCAATAGAAAAATTCACAGAAGTTTCCTCAAAAATATTTTAGAGACATAGGCCACGGGGAAGCTGCTCCACAACGCACATGATTCGCGGGATCTATTGGCAGGATTCCTGTTTAGTGTGCACCACATCTTCATGCAACCCCTCTCGAGGCTGAGAGAGTGAATATCGGTTGCTCAGATGTTCCTTGTTTCGCAGCTTCCCCTTTTGGCCTTTGCTGATGTCTCTTCTAAATGACCTGCCCTGTTGAATAGGTTTCCCTTCGGGAAACTCCTGGAAAAATCGCCATCGTGGGCTTGTTCATGGTGATTTTTTTCCATAAGGCTTCAGCCTTTCGAGCAACAGGGGCAACACGGTAAAATTGGCAGCCAGGGCGATCATCATGGCGAAGGCAGTGAGAATGCCAAAATAGATGGTGGGGACAAATTTGGAGAGGATCAAAATGGAAAAACCTATGGTTATGGTGACCGTGGTGTAGTACATAGCCCGGCCGATGCTTCCATGGGAACGGCGCACTGCGGCTTGGTAGTCCCAGTCCACCACCACTTCCTCGCCAAAGCGATGTACGTAATGAATGGTATCGTCCACGCCGATTCCGATGCTGATGGCCGCGATGGTGATGGTCATGAAATTTAGGGGGATATCCAGCCAGCCCATGAGGCCCAGGACCAGCGGCACGGAGACCAGGTTCGGCACCAGGGCGATGAATGCCAGTTTCACTGAGCGAAAGAGAAAGAAGAACATGACAAGAATGGCCAGAAACACCGCCCCCAGGGTCAAAATCTGAGAGCGGAACAGGCTCTGCAGCATATTATTGTAGAGGACCAGCATGCCCGACAGGTGCACCTGGTCGTTTGAAAGTCCTAACTCCCCAGTGAGATGGCGGCGAATCTTCTCCAGCAGGGCCTGACGTTTAAGCTTCACATCGGATTCGTAAACCCGCACCTCAAAGCGAAGCTGATTGCCATCCGGTGAGAGGTAGGGAGCAATCAGGCTCTCCTTGACTTCATCAGGTAAGCGCTTGTAGATAAGGGACAGAGCAAAATTATCCGGCAGTTCGCCGCCGTTGATCTGCTTTAACACCTCCATGGTGGTGGAAAGGGAGAGGACCTTGCCGGTCTCCTGGATCTTATCCAGGTAGTCTTGGATGGCATTCACCTTGTCCACCCTGAAGATGTTGAACCAATAGCTTGTGCCGGTGATCCCCGCCTCTCCTTCGAAGTCTTCGTTACCCCAGGGTTCTTCACTGTCAGCCTTATCCCCTTCCTTGTCGAGCGTTTCCTTCTCCTCTTTCAAAAAAGCTGCCGGGGCGTCGATCACCACGTCTAGGGGGATGGTGCCGCCCAGTTTACGGTCCATGAGATACATACCCTGATAAATCTCCGTGGATTTGTGGAAGTGGTCAATAAAGCGGTTCTCAACTGTAAGCTTGGTCATGCCTACGACGCCGAAAAGCACGGCAAGGGCGGCAGTGCCTATCACCAGGTTACCGTGGCGCTCGATCAAAGGAGGGAAAAGAGCGGTTACCGCGGTGGTTAGATCCCGCGGTTTATGCGGTATTCCGGGTTTGAGTAACATGAGCGCCGCGGGGAATAGAGTAAAGGAGAGCACCAAGGCTGCAGTCAGGCTGATGCCCATAATCCAGCCAAAGTCGATCACCGGTCGGATACCGCTTACCACCAGCGAGCCGAAAGCCACCATAGTGGTGAGGACCATGTAGAAACAGGGGACGAACTTGCTGCGAACCATCTCTTGTACCAGATAACGCTGCTCTGCATCCGGATTTCGCACATGCAGCTCGCGGTAGCGGACAATAAGATGAATGGTAAGGGAGAGGACAAAGATCAGCAGCAGGGCGAGGAAATTGGCTGACACCACCGTGAGCCGCCACTCGGCTAGGCCCAGGAAGCCCATGGTCACCACACTTGTGGCAAGAGCGGTAAGCAGGGACAGAATTACCCAGCGTGGCCGACGGAAGGCAATGATCAGAAGCAGTGCCAGAACGGCGACCACCCCTATGCCGAACACCCTGATGTCGTGGCGGACGAAATCTACCATGTCGGCCACAACCATGGGCTTACCTCCCAGGTGCAACTCGGCACGATCCCGATGCTGATCAAGTATGGCGCGGATGCGGTCGATATCCGCTTCCTCTTGCTCCATGAGCTCAGCCCTGTAACGCTTGAACTCAATGGTAAAACGCTCTAGTTCCTCAACCTCCCCCGGTGTCAGCTTGGCCTCCAGTTGTTTCTCGCGCAAAGCATCACGACTGTTGCGTAGGTGCTCATATTTCGGATCGCGACGGAAAACCACCTGCATTCCCGTGGTGTCGCCCCTAGCGCCCACCAAACGATCACGATATAGAGGGCTGTTGCGCAGTTCCCGTTCGGCCAGAGCGACGTTGGTGTCCTTGTCTGCCAAAGTGCGGATGTGTTCTTCCAGTTCCTCCAGCGACATTGGCGGACTCTGAACCAAGGGAACGTCCAAAATGCTGATTACCGATTTAACCCGCTCGATGGCAGCCAGGCTATCGCGCAACTTGCGCAGATCATTCAGGGTATCTGCTTCGAACAATCCCGCTGTGGGCGTATAGGTGACTATCAGATAGTCGTCGGAT
>JASFKF010000399.1:0-3260 GCA_050118775.1 Syntrophobacterales bacterium | reverse complement strand
TAATGTTGTTGTTTCAAGGCAGTGCCCAAACGGGTTCTGCCTTTTTTGGTTGTAAATTTTGCATCCATAAAATATGTTTACCGCAATCCACACTAGGCGTATGGCTGAACTAGCTGAACTGAGGAGTCCTGGAAAGTGAAGATCCTGCTGGTTAATCCCTCCTATCACGACGTCTATCGCACCTTTGATTTCGTGCTGCCTCCCCTTGGATTGGCATATATGGCTGCTGTTTTGACTGAGAGCGATTATTACGTCAACATTGCCGATCTAAATGCTGATCAAAATCAAAAATCTATTCCCCACGGCAACTGGGACCTGGTAGGGATAACCCTCGACACCTCCCGTTACTACAAGGGTATGAAATACGCCCGCATGCTGAAATCCAAAGGAACCAAAGTCGTTGTTGGAGGCCCACATGCATCTTTCATGGCAGACGAGATACTGGGGAGTGGATCTGCTGATTTTGTCGTCAGGGGTGAAGGCGAACACACCATGCTCGAACTCGTCACCGCGCTCACAAAGGGAGGCAGCCTAGAAGAAATAAGAGGATTATCGTACGTATCTGACAACCAAGTAATACATAACGCTGATCGCACCTACTCTGATGACCTTGACACACTACCTTTCCCGGCCAGAGATCTGTTGGATATGGAAAAATATCGAACATCCAAGCTCGGCACCAGGAGCATCACCTCCATTCTTACCAGCCGAGGCTGCCCATACCAGTGCTCTTTTTGTGCCTCGTCTAAACTGGCAGGCACCTTATGGAGAGCCAGATCAGTCGGATCAATCATTGAAGAAATTCAAATGGTTAAAGACACTTACGGTTATCGAGCCTTTGCATTTGTGGACGACAACTTTACCTTGAATCCCCAAAGGGTGATGGATCTCTGCAAGGAGATTTGTAAGCGTGGTTGGGACATACACTGGTGGTGCTTTTCGCGGGTTGACACCATTGTTAGAAATCCTGAGATGGTATCCCTGATGCATAAAGCTGGCTGTCGCTCTACCTACATTGGCATTGAGAGTAGAAACCAAGAAACACTTGACTATTACAATAAAAAAATTAGTGCTGACATATCCCGTGAGGCGATCTCTATTCTCAAAAACAACAAAATAGAAATGACCGCGAGCTTTATAATTGGCGCCCTCAATGAAAACAAAGAAATGGTGGAAGACACCTTAAGATTCGCCAAATCCCTAAATCCAAACACTGTCTCTTTTACCATCCTCACCCCTTACCCTGGAACTGACTTGTTCAAACAAGTAAAAGACAGAATAATTACTTTCGACTGGCGAAAATATGATGGTATTCACTCGGTTATAAGATTGAAGCATTTTAAACCAATGCAACTCCAACTCACCCTCCTGCGTTTCTATATCTCCTTCTATTTTCGATCCTTCGCATCCATCAAGGATTTTCTCAAGTTCTACCTGCGCCGAAAATTGCAATGGGGACATACTAACTAGCTCAAATATCATTTTGATGATTAAGAAGAATTACTTACATATATTCATTATTGCGATTTTCCTCTTTGCGGACGCCTGCCAGTCAATCCAGAGTGAGAAACCCACGGGAAGTAAAATAGTTAAAGGCTCCTGCTTACAGCTCATGACATACAACATTAGAGTTGGAGCCGGCAGGGACGGGCTATTAACGCCGGTTAAATATCTCACCAGTTCTGAAAGTAAGTTACAAAAAATCGTTTTGGCAATAAGGTCTATGGATCCGGATATCATCGGGCTTCAGGAAGTCAGGGGGACTGCCCAGGCAGAATTTCTAGCAGACTCTTTAGGTATGAACTATGTCTATCTATCACACGAGGATTCTCGGCTCGAGTGGGGGTTGGCGGTCTTTTCCAGGTTCAAGATTAGTGAATATTACGGGAAATTCATTCGTTTTGATGAGAAAAAGCCAAGAGTAGCGTTAGTATGCACAATCGAACTGCGTGACTCGGCTGTTACTATAATAAATGTACATTTTTATTTAGGTGATTATGATGAGCAAATTGAAGAGACAATTAGACTAATGAGTAATGTCACGGGACCGATTATACTAATGGGCGACTTGAATCTAATTGATCCTGACGAAGGGCTCGCCCCCATTAAAATGAAACTAGTTGATACCTGTGAGATGGTGGATACCAAATCTACCCAGGAAGCTAAAGAAATAGGCACCCACAGATTTGGCTCAAAAAGACTTGATTACATCTTTGTCGACCCTATTGGATTCTCTGTGCTGGAAGCTGGGTTGGTACCAGAAGAACACAGGAGTGCCTCGGATCATATCGGCTACTTTGCCTGCGTGAGGCCAAAGTACAAGGAAAACGGCGTGAATGTGTCTGATGAAAGAAGCGAGCTATCGCCCTTGTTGGGAGGTAATGGAGTAGTGGAGTAATTGTAATTTCGGATCTCGGATTTCGGATTTCGGATTTAAAGGCATGAATTGGAAATCAGAAACTCAATGTAAAGTCGACAATCCGCATTCCGCATTCCCAAATCCGCAATCGAGTTGCTCCAATCCTCCAGGTGCATATACAGAATGACCTGCCTCCGCATTTTGAATCGCGCTATATAAGGACACAATGGACACAGTTGTTATTAGTGATTTGCATTTGGAGTCTGTTCACACGCTGTCTGATCAGATAGCCCTTTTCATCAGAAACTTACCTGAACGATGCGATCTTATTCTCAACGGTGACATTATCGACAGCTCTTATCCTAATCTGCCGCGGGAAAACCTGCAAATCCTCGAGCTCATAGGCCAGGAGTCTTTTCGTAGAAATATTGTTTGGATCCGTGGAAACCACGACGACTGCTCTCTCCTGCGAGATCGGGGAAAAATACATTTTAAACGGGTCCACACTGTCGACAACCGCCTGTTAATCACCCACGGCAACGAGCTCGACAAAACCAAGGCCAGGATTCAACAGCTTCTCAGACCATTCAAGTTGATACAGTTTATCCTGGTAAAATCGGGTTTGAGACCAGTGAACGTAGCCCACTTCGCCACAAAGTTTGAGCCTTTTTACAGGCTCTATAGAAAGAAACTCATGCTCGATGCGGTGAGATTTGCCAAAGGAAAGGGCTTCGGAGCCATTGCTTGCGGTCATACTCACTACCCAGAGGATCTTACTGTCCGGGGTGTGCGTTACATCAATACCGGCGCTTGGACTGAATACCCGCCCCACTATCTAATGGTGAATGAAAGGGCGATTAGATTGAGGAGTGTTTAAAAATCCCCCTAAATCCCCCTTTGC
>JASFKF010000398.1:0-3260 GCA_050118775.1 Syntrophobacterales bacterium | reverse complement strand
CATTCCTGAAGACATCGTGCTCCAGTCGCGCCCTGAGATGGCCAAAGCTGCCATGGCTGAAAGGCGTAGCAGTTTTACCGAAGTGGAGCTTGGACTCACAGAAGAACAAGCCAGGGCTGATGCCGAAAGATGCCTCAACTGCATGATCTGCTGTGAGTGCCATCAATGCGTGGAGGCCTGCCTGGCCAAAGCCGTTGTTCACGACCAGCAGCCTCAGGAGAGAGAAATTGACGTGGGGGCAGTTATTCTGGCGCCCGGTGCGAAGACCTATGATCCTTCTACCGTAGATATGTACCTCTATGGCCAACATCCCAATGTGGTGACCAGCCTTGAGTTCGAGCGCATTCTAAGTGCTTCAGGACCATATCAGGGCCATATGATACGACCATCCGATGAGAAGGAACCCGAGAAGATCGCCTGGATCCAGTGCGTTGGTTCCCGCAATACCAACAATTGTGACAACGGTTATTGTTCTGGCGTTTGCTGCATGTACGCCATCAAAGAGGCGGTTGTGGCCAAAGAACATAGCGACAAACCCTTGGACACCGCCATATTCTTTATGGATATGCGCACCTACGGAAAAGATTTCGAGAAATATTACAACCGGGCCAAAGATGAATTTGGCGTACGTTTCATCCGTTCTCGCGTCCATACACTGTATCCAGTCACTGATACTGATCAGTTAACCATTGAATATGTGACTGAAAACGGCAAGATAGCTGCCGAAAACTTCGACTTGGTGGTCCTTTCCGTTGGCATGGAGGTGCAGCCCCAGACTGTAGAACTGGCGGAAAAGCTGGGAATTGAACTAAACCATTACAACTTTGCTGCCACCCACGGATTTGCTCCGGTTAGTACCTCGAGGCCAGGGGTTTACACCTGCGGCATCTTCCAAGGTCCCAAAGACATACCTATCTCGGTAATGGAGGCCAGTGCCGCGGCATCTGCTGCAGCAGGCAACCTGGCCGAGTCCAGAGGAACCATGGTGGAAGTATATGAGCCCCCAGCCGAACGGGACCTCAGCGGCGAACCACCCCGTATTGGTGTTTTTGTCTGCAACTGTGGTATCAATATCGGCTCTGTGGTGAACGTTCCCGATGTTGTTGAGTATGCCGAGAGCTTACCGAATGTGGTCTTCACTGATGCCAACCTCTTCACCTGTTCCCAAGACACCCAAGAAAAAATGAGGGAAGCCATCGAGGAAAACAAGTTGAATCGGGTAGTAGTGGCCGCCTGCTCCCCTCGCACCCACGAGCCCCTTTTCCAAGAGACTCTCAAAGCTTGCGGTCTAAACAAATATCTTTTCGACATGGCCAATATCCGCGATCAAGATTCCTGGGTGCACCAGCAAGACCATGTGAAGGCCACAAACAAAGCCAAAGATCTCTTGAGGATGGCCGTGTCCCGAGCCTCCCTACTGAGACCACTAGTAGAACGTCCCCTGGAGATCAACCAGCGCGGCCTGGTCATTGGTGGTGGCGTGGCCGGCATGAACGCGGCCCTCAGCCTGGCGCACCAAGGTTTTGAGGCAGTAATAGTCGAACGGGAGCGGGAACTTGGCGGCCTAGCGCGCCAGATTCCCCAAACCATAGAGGGGTGGGATGTTCAGAAATATCTGAATGATCTCATTGTCGAGGTCGAGGAACATGACAAAATCGAGGTTCTTACCCAAGCCCTCGTCGTCGGCTCCGGCGGATACAAAGGCAACTTTACCACTGAAGTACTGGTGGGTCCAGGTATGTACGAACGCAAGATCAACCACGGGGCCACCATCGTGGCCACCGGGGCCGTGGAATATCAACCCAAGGAATTTCTCTATGGCGAGGATGCGAGGGTCATGACCCAACTGGGTCTGAGCCAGCTATTGCACGAAAATGGTGACAAGGTTGAAGATTGGAAACGGGTGGTAATGATTCAGTGCATTGGTTCCCGGAATGAAGAGAATCCAAATTGCAGCCGCATCTGCTGCCAAAATGCGGTGAAAAACAGTCTGGCACTGAAAAAGAAAAATCCTGATCTGGATGTCTATGTCCTCTATCGTGACATGCGCACCTACGGTTTGCTGGAAGACTACTATGGTGAGGCCAGAGGTAAAGGCGTCATTTTTGCCCGCTTCAGAGCTGAACAACCGCCTGAGGTGATCAAGGAGGGAGAAGATCTGCGGGTCACCTTCTTGGATCACGTGCTGGAGCGACCCGTAACCATGACTGCCGATGCACTAATCCTCAGCGCTGCCACTCTGGCTGCAGACACGGAAGAATTGGCATCTCTTCTTAAGGTTCCACGGAACACCGATGGCTTCTTCATCGAGGCCCACGCCAAGCTGAGACCAGTGGATTTTTCTTCTCAGGGCATTTACCTCTGTGGTACCGCCCATGGTCCAAAGCTCATTAGCGAAAGTATTGCCCAAGCACTGGCTGCTGCGGCTAGAGCCGGCTCCTTCCTGGCCAGTACAGATATAACCATCGGCGGCGTAGTTGCCCAGGTAGAACAAAGCCGTTGTGCCGCTTGCCTGGTCTGCGTCAAGGCCTGTCCTTACGGAGTGCCCCAGATCAACCAGGACAATGTCTCGGAGATAAACGAGGCCCTCTGCCAGGGCTGTGGTATTTGCGCCTCTGAGTGCCCGGCCAAGGTTATTCAGTTGGCCCACTATGAGGATGACCAAATCGGCGCCAAGGTGGATGCTTTGTTTATAGGAGGATGACAATGAAAGAGTTTGAACCGAATGTTGTCGCATTCTGCTGCAATTACTGAGCCTACTCTGCAGCGGACCTGGCAGGTTCCATGCGACTGGATTATCCACCTAATGTTAAGATCATCAAAGTTCCCTGCACCGGCAGGGTTGATGTCATCCATATTTTGAAAGCTCTCGAGGACGGGGCGGATGGCGTTATGGTTGCTGGGTGCATGGAGGGAGACTGCCATTACCAAAGCGGCAACCTCCGGGCCAAAAAGCGGGTGACCTATGTGCAACAAATCCTTGATCAAATTGGGCTTGGTGCGGAACGGGTTGCCATGTATAACCTCTCCGCCGGTATGGGGGTGAGGTTTGCCGAGATTGCCCGGGAGATCACCGAAAAAGTTAAAGAGTTGGGTCCTAACCCCATCAGAAGCGCGCGAGAAGCTTCAAGACAGTCCACTAAGGAGGCAGTACATGGTTAAGGCAAAACCAAAACCGATTGGCGAGATCATCGACTACGTAAAGGATTTCGACAAGGTACTGGTGGCTGGCTGTGACGGCTGTGTCACCGTATGTGAAG
>JASFKF010000397.1:0-3261 GCA_050118775.1 Syntrophobacterales bacterium | reverse complement strand
CGGTGGCGTCAGTAGGGGCGATATCTTCAATGAGTTTGAAAATCAACTGCATCTTTGGGTCTTTACCCACGATGCCGTAGAATTCCGCCGTGGTTTCAACCCGACCCTGGAGTTCTCTGACTTCCTCCTCTTGCAACGCAGCACGTTTAATGACCCCGGCTGCTTGGGTTAACATTAGGCGAACCACGTCTATTTCCTTGACGTCACAGCCACCATCTCCAGGGCAGGCAATGACCAATCCCCCAAACAGCTGCTTTTCGTAAAGGAGAGGAATAACTGCCTGGCGTGCTGCGGTTTGAAAATAATCCGGCACCAGGGGAGGACTGAAAGGTCGTTTCTCGAGAAATGGTGTTTCCGTTGTATCAGCCAGGAAAGTAGCAAAAAATTCTATGGATTCTCTTTCCCGCAAAACCCTTGTTTCTTTCTCCGAGGAAACAAATAGTAGGTCGCGGTTGCTACTGAAGATGAGAAATGCCATTTCACTGCATCTCAATATGTTCTTGAAGGTGTTAATCAGCGAAGTGCTTATTTCACTGAGGGAACGAAGGGCACCGACCTCCTGGACGATGGAGCAGACTGTTCGAGTTTGGTGATGGGCGCGCTCCAGTTCCATGGTCTTCTCTTCAAGCCTACCGGTGTAATCCTCTAGCCTGGCAACCATGTGATTAAAGGAAGAGGCCAATCTTCCTACTTCGTCCTGGCCTTGCACTTGCACTCTGACCTTCAATTCTCCCCTATCTATTTTCCGAGTTGCCTCGGCCAACGCCCTTAATGGGCGGGTCACTTTTCTAACGAAGACAAGGGTGAGAGCGAGAGCCAGCAAGAGAATCGCAAGGGTAAATCCAGTCATTTGCAGCCACAAGTTTCGCACCTGCTGCAGATAAGGTTTTTCTGAAAAACCGAGGCGTAGGATTCCAGCCTTGCCAGCGAAGATGGGCCAGGCAATGTCCAAATATTTCTCACCTTCAGTTGAAGCAATTTCCTGTAATTTGAATTGTTCGTCCGGTCCTAGTTGGTTGGCATTAATTAAAGCTATAGGAACGCCTTTGGTGAAAGTGTGGGCTAGGATTTCCTCGCTTTTGACAATAAAAAGATAAGAAAGAGGGGGATTGCTGCGCATGTGGTGATCAAGCATTTTCTGAAGGGCAACGAGGTCATTTATAAGAATTTTGTCCGCTGCCTCGAGGGCCACTGCGTGCGCAATATTCTGCGCTTGGGCCGAGGCCGCATCGAGAAGACTGCTGCTGTAGCGCTGAGTGACTAGAAATGAAATAAGCAGTCCGCTGCCGATCACCAGCGCAGAGACTACAAACAGCAATTTACTCTTAAGGCTTTGAAACCGCATGGGAATCCTGAATCAGAGATGCGACGTTTTGTTCCATATTCCGAATGGTGTGATACCATTCTTCACGAGGTTCTATAAATCGGTCAATCATCAGTTCACCGAGTATTTTCTGGCCCTCAAGGTCCTGATGCATGGTTAGGAGGAATTGGCGGATGCGGTCCTTGAGTCTCGGGTCAGCGTCTCTGTGGGCGACTATTGGTGGAATGCCATACGGTACTGATTTCCGTATAATTCTGGTTTGGGATGTGAGACTGGGTTTCTTGTAGTCGTAGTATTCCCAGATAAGCCCATCCACGGCGGCTCCGTCGACCAAACCTTTGGCCACGGCGAGGATGGAGTTGTCGTGGCTGTAAGTATAGATTGTTTTACCAAAGAAGGTTTCAGGCCTTTCCCCCACTTGAGCCAACCAGTAAGTGGGCACAAGTTTCCCCGTATTTGATTCAGGATCGGTGAAGGCAAAAACTCGGCCCCTGAGATCCTCGAGTCGTTGAAAAGGGCTGCCCTTATTGACGATCAGGTAGGAATGGTAGAAATGGCTTCCCTTGACTTGAGGCATGGCAAGCAGTTCGAAACCGAACTTGTCTTTGCTGGTGGCGTAAGGTCCAGAACAGATAAAAGCAAGATCGATCTCTCCTTTACCAAAAAGCTCATTAATCTCGCCGTAGGTCTTACGCTGGATGAGCTCGGACTCCTTACCGATGTTACGACTGATGTAATCGAGAATCTGACGATAATAAACGGAGGTTTCTTTGGGGGATATCATGGCCCCCACGGCAACCCTGAGATAACGGTCATCACTTGGTCTTTCACCAGGTCTGGCAACCTTAATGGTCTCTGAAAAGTCTACGACTTTAGTGTCGCCGCCGCCACTGCAGCCAAGTAAGAAAAGGAGGATAATAAAAAAAGCAAATCTGGGAGGAAGCCATTGTTTTGATGATTTGTGGACTGGCGATTTCATAAAGTTTTGTAGATAATGGTTAGTGATCGAAATTAGGACAATTACCCTATCTTATTACTAGGAATCCTAACATAAATCCGTGGGAGAGAAAACATTTTTCTGCTACAGCAGAAAGGGATAGTTAATGATTTCCGAGATGGCGAGTTAAAGGATTTACCAAAATGGCGGAGGTCTTCCGGGGGTGTTCGAAATTCGGACAACTTGGGTAAACTGCGTGACTTTGACGGTGGAGATCTGCTTGATCCATTGAACAGTTGACCGCTCACGCTCACGTGGGCCAACGGCGAACAACGCCAATTGAGCCGCCTAAAAGGATGAGAAAGGTGCCAAGCCAGAGAACGGTCATGCCGGGTTTTGTGCTAATTTCTGCAATGAAGGCAGGAGGACTTTTGCCTAATCCTTTTTCCGGGCTGGCTTCTGGGCCCTGATAAGCCAGCACGATACTCCCCTCACTTGCCTGTATCTGAACAAGAGTAAGGTAAGCCTCCACCGCTCCTGGAAGTCTTACCGGGCTCGCGGACCAGCCCTCTTTTCCCTTTGAGATAATCGGTTTAACGGGTGTCGGGTATCCTCCTTTATGGGATACCAACAGATTGGCCCCCACGCTAACATCTCGCCCTTCCTCTTGGCCCATCATGCCTGAAACGTCGAAGTTAAGGAAAGTTATCTCGTAGTCCAAAAACTGAATTTTCTCCTCCTTTTTCAGCGCTAGCTGTTTTTCAGAGGAAGGATTTTTCTCTCCACCAGGGATGAAATCCACTGGAGATATGTAAAGGTCGGATGCAATTCCCCGCCGAATATGGGGGCGGCTGAAACGTCTACCTTGGCCGTCAGAATTGTTCTCAGCGCGAATATCTGGCCGGGCGATAAATTCAGTGTTTCCTTTCTTTACACCCACCGGGAGATCTAAACGTACCCCTCTTGGCTCCTGGTAGAACTCCGGCCCATTGAAGTGCAG
>JASFKF010000396.1:0-3274 GCA_050118775.1 Syntrophobacterales bacterium | reverse complement strand
CAGCACAAAATGTGGTGGATATTTAAAAATGGCAAGAGTGTGTAGTATGTAATGTGCAGTTCTTCAGAGATCGATTGTAAATTTTTGAGATCTCGTTAAGACTATTTTCAGTTGAATCTGTGATACGCCTTCTATTAGAATCACACAAAAATGCATCAACGATCATGGTTCTCCATCTCACTCACATATCCGATTATGATAATCCCAATCTCCAAGAATACCCAATCAATCGAAATATCTGCTGTCCCAACGATTAAAGAAGTCGAAACCTCCTGTCATTACTCCTGTAATTGGGATAAGAGTATAGTCTTCGCATTCTGGTGGATCAAAACATTGCATTTGTTCGCCCACCATATCCAACCTAAATGTGCCCACTACTCGATCTGCAAAGTCATTTCCATATGCTTCCAGGTCGTGGTCGGGCCAAATTATCATATTGAAATCTCTACATTATTGTTCCAGAAATAGCCGTTTTCATCCCTAATATCGTCGTTTTTGAGGTCAAAATCGACCAGATAAGAAACTCCTGGTTCTCGAAGCTGAAACGCCTCAGCACTTTTGAGAACCATTCGCCCCTTCGCTCGTGCGCCGAGCTCTTTCCTCGTCCTATGAACAAAGGGCTCGCTACCCACGGCGATGCTTCTTGTCCACTTGCCGTCATAAACATTTCTCCCCTGTCCAAGACTTGCATCTACCCATTCTCTGTGGACAGCTTGGAGCTGGGAGTAAGTATCAACTCCAGCCAACTCCTTCAATCTCTCATAAGCAATAAGGGCACATTTTCGCCTGGGCTTTTGAATTTCTTTGTAGCCACTGAAAGGCCACTCCGAGGGATGATTAACACCCCCTGCGCGCATCATATTTAGATCAATATAGACCATGCATTGAAGCAAATGCTCGCCACTCTCTATGGCTGTGGCGTGATACCGATCCTCCCAAAAGGCACCCTTCCATCTCTTCCTCTGATTGTACTCCCAGGCTGTTCTGCCAGCCACCAACTGGATCGACCGTGGAATTACATCTCGATCTCCGTCATCGACCACAAGCAGATGAATGTGATTGGAAGTCACCATGTAGTTCAGGATCATCAGCCCATAGCGTCTCTTGGCTTCCAATAGCCAATGGAGCCATCGGCGACGATCCTTTGCGAATTTCAGGAGGAATTCTCTCTTATGACAGCGGTGGGTAATGTGCCAGACGTGCCCCGGAATGTAATGCCTCTTCGCTCTTGCCATCTTGTGCGCCTGTAGAAAAAGGCTCTTTTTGCCCCCAAAAAGAGCGTTACTGGCACCGGATTAGACCTATTTTCGACAACTATTCCAATCTTGTCAACCAGTTAACGTGGCCCGACCATGGATCACGTAGATCCCCGTTCTGAACATGTGCATTACTTGCCGAACGGCAGTCCCTTGATAAGGTCCTTGGTCTTTTTCTCTATGGAAGTTGACTCGTCCTCTCCCTTTCCCTGGTCTTGCAATATTTTCTCCAGACCGGAAGCATCGGGTAGCTCCTCTTGGAGACCCTTTTTGATTATTGACTCCAGGTCTGGACGGAACCTGGGAGAAGAAAACGTACCCGTTACCAGAACCGGCACTGCGACTCCCGATTGTGGTGTCTTACCGCCTTGCCCTTCCATCGTGGCCACAAACTTTGGTTTCACCCGAAAATTGAGGGTCTCGTTCACCAGATCGGCCTTACCCTTAGCCGCCAAGCGGAGGAAGGGATTCACTAATGTGGTATTTGGAGTTTCGAAGAGACCATTGGTTAGTGTGAAAGGCGCATTAAGCTCGGCGAAGTCTGTCCTGGGTCTTTGCCCTCCTTTCACCTCGAGACCGAAGGCGGACTTAACGTTACGAGCCATCGCCGCCAGGTCGATGCCCACTATGGCCCCATCATTTAGACTAAATTTGCCTTTGCCATTCAGCGTCTGTTTGATTTTTTTTCCGGTATCTCCCCTCATGGCAAGAACCATCTGGACGCGCATATTCCCTTCCAGAAAATCCTTGTCCTTCAGGTCTTTAAGCAGGGGTCTAACCTCAACCCCGTTCATCTGCAAGCTAACCTTAGTGGTTGGGGTATTTCCACGCACGTCCAAAGTTGCCTTCGATTTCATATCCCCCTCGTAAAGTCTCATGCTGAGGGGATCGAGGTTGAGAAAACCATTACGACCGCTGATTTTGAGATCGATATCCTGAA
Source organism: Syntrophobacterales bacterium (assembly GCA_050118775.1). Classification (GTDB taxonomy): domain Bacteria; phylum Desulfobacterota; class Syntrophobacteria; order BM002; family BM002; genus BM002. The sequence goes on along the minus strand of JASFKF010000396.1, from coordinate 1,078 downwards.
CCCGAGCGTTCTTGACCTTGAGTTTGTCGATATGGACTCTACCATCCACAACTAGCTTTCGCAGTGGAGTGTAATCAGCCTTCTTTGCAGGCTGAGCAGCAGTTTCAGTCTTACCAGGCTCGTTCTGAGAGGCCGGCAGGTAACGATCGAGGTCAATCTGGTCCATTTTGAGATCAAAGGTCACATTGGGCTTGGAAAACTCTTTTAGGTTAGCAGAGAACCTAATCTTGGAATCATCAAGCCCCAGAACTCCGTCCTTCACACGCAGTGTTTGCGCACTACCCTGGAACGAACCCTTCAGGGCCAGCCGCTTCAGGACAGCAGGATCAGCTGGGGTTAGCGGCAGCGGCTTGCCGAAAGCAGTGGCCAACTTTCTGAGCGAAAATGGCTCAATCTGGACGACCAGATCGTATACGGGGCGAGTCGCCGCATCCGTTACCTGGCCCTGGACCTTTGCGTCCACCGTTTTAACAATACTTGCCGACAAATCCAGGGTTACTGCTCCCTCGCCGGGTTTCTTGCCCAGGGGACCTATTTTTCCTTCCAGTGAGAAAGCCTTGCCTTCAATGAGTCCGGACAAAGACATATTGATGGGTCGGTCCAGAGAAATCCCATCCAAACTTAGGGTTAGCTCTTTGAGCTGGTGCCGCTCTTCTCGGACATGGTCGATCCAGAGAATGTTACCGTCCTTGATTATGAACGTTCCAACGACCAAGCTTTCTATGGGAAGCCCCCCTCGCCCTTTATCTTTCGGTTTTTTCTCTCTTGCTTCTGGCTTGTCAGGAACTTCAGTCGCAACTTTTCCCAGCCCCTCCCAGTTGGCCTTACCGTCTTTGGATTTCTCCAGAACAATCCTCGGTTCGACCAAAACAAATTGTTTTACCTGGATATCTTTGAAGAGCAGGGGCAGAAGCTTCACCTGAAACTCGAATGATTTTATTGTGATAAAATCTTTTTCCTTGAAACCGGGTGGGGCACCCAAGCGAAGGTCTGACATGGCCAAGCCTGCCCAGGGAAAAAGGGAGAGCTTCAGGTCGCCGCCCAGCGTGAAAGGACGCCCCGAGGCCTCAGACACCTT
>JASFKF010000395.1:0-3274 GCA_050118775.1 Syntrophobacterales bacterium | reverse complement strand
ATCCGAAATCGGACTTCTTAGGTTAAGGAGTAGGAAATGAAGAAAAACAGGCGAGAAATCCCCTATCCCGCCAGGTTGAATCTGGCCCGGACTCCTACGCCACTCGAACCCCTCACGAGGCTGAGCGAGGAATTGGGCGTCGAAGTGCACCTCAAAAGAGACGATCTCACCGGCGCAGAACTTACGGGCAACAAGGTTAGAAAGCTTGAATTTCTCCTTGCCCATGCTCTGGCGAAGGGCAGCGACACAATACTGACCTGTGGGGCTGCGCAGTCGAACCATGCCCGAGCAACGGCAATTGCCGCTGCTAAAATGGGACTTGACGTGCGTTTGCTTCTCCGGACGCGTAATCCCGCAAAGCCACCTCCCCTTGAAGGAAATATATTGCTCGACCGGCTGGTTGGTGCGGAGATCATCTGGCTAACCTTTGAAGAGTACGGCCGACGCACTGAGATGCTCGAGCTCGAGGCGGAATCACTTCGAGGGTCGGGGAAAACCCCTTATATTATTCCCGAAGGGGGCTCCAATGCTCTGGGCGCTTGGGGATATATCAGGGCGGTGGAGGAACTGGCTGAGGACCTCGAGGATCTACCGGGAAACAATCACAAATCTACCACCATCATTCATGCTACAGGTTCGGGGGGCACTACCGCCGGGCTTGTTTTGGGGGTAAAATTGGTTGGACTTGACGCTCGGGTTGTAGGAATTAACGTTTGTAACGACAGGAATTATTTCATGGAGGTGGTTTATCAAATCTGCAATACCGCCATAGCCGACTACCAGTTGGAAATCCCCCTTTTCCGCCAAGAGGATATCCATATAATCGACGGCTATGTGGGCGATGGATATGGCAAAGCAAGTTCCCAGGTGCTCTCTCTTCTTGTGCAAATAGCACGCACCGAGGGTATCATTCTGGACCCAGTCTACACTGGCAAAGCTTTTTACGGAATGATCCAGGAATTGAGGCGGAACCCGAGGGCATTTGGTGACCGAATATTATTTATGCATACGGGTGGTATCTTCGGCCTCCTCCCTATGGTAGCTCAACTTGAGTCGTTTCTGTAGCGTCTGATGGTCAAGGGTCCATTATGTGCTGTCAAGCCATTTACTCATGGCCAGAGCCCCTTGACCTTTAGGATAATAATAACTTTCAAACCTCTTGATTTCGAAGCCCGCCTTTTTAAAAAAGGAAAGGGCCGGCTCATTATCAACTGCCGTCCAGAGATTTATTTCAACCGCATTGTATTTCCCTGCTACTTTCTCCATGTGCACTAGCAGAGCTCTACCAACTCCTCTTCTTTGATGCTCCGGTAGGATACCGATGGCGAGGAGGTGCGCTGCTCTATAACCAATTACTCTTTGACGGTCCAATACTAGCATGGCAAAACCCAAGGTATCGTTTTTCTCCATAATGACTTCCGTAATCACAGCCCCTTGCTCGAACCAAGCGGGGACAATTTCCTCATAATGCCCGTATTTTGAGAACACTTGAGCCGACAGCTTGATGATAAATTCGAGATCTTTTTCCTTAGCAGGGCGAAAAATGAAAGATTCCGTCTCATTCATATGACAAACTTTACAAAAATTAGCGGTGATTGACAATCTCTCACCTTCGCCCATGGGGACACCGTATTTGAAAGTTCTTTGAAGTACAAATAGGGTATTATCCAGGAAAAATAGGGGAGATAAAGTGGGAAGGATTAGAAAGTCGAGCTATTCTTCAGGCGCTTTGTCTAGCGGCTCTTTTCTTCATTGATGTGAGTTTTAACCAGTTCGCTCAAAAACCTGCGATCTCCTAAAGTGATATTTGTGAATTGGATACCCACCCCAAGACTTGTGCCACTCTCATTGGTCTGAAGGGTAGTTGACCAGACAGCCCTTCCTGCAACACTGATGGTCTGCCGCTCTGGAGGTCTAATGATTATGAAAAAACTACCCTCCAATGGGGGAACATCCTTACACGATATAAAAGCTCCCGAGGGACTTACATTGTGAATTTCAGCTTCAATTGTCGTCTGAGTAGTTAAGATTGTGACAGGCCAGCTAATCTCGATTCGAGGTTGCAACCGCCTTTCAACTCCTCGCGTCATTTCCAAATCCTCGAGACAGAGAGCTTCCTACTGAAAGCACTATTTCACTTCAACTCTTTGTTGAAACATTGAGATACTAAATATTTTTAGGCTGTAGCTTGGAGATGTTCCGAGGTACGAGTGTGGGGAAACAATTGCTCATAACTTAGCGTATTGGTGAATTGAATTCCAATTCCGCAAGAACTGATGTCGTCGGTATTTGCGATGTTTGACCAAGCCAACTCTGCTGTCACCACTAAAAGTTTCTTGCGGTTTGGATCCCTGAAGACGAGTCTCAGAGGTTGGCCCCGGTCAGGTTCAGTAAAGCAGTGAAAAAAGGCACCTGATGCACTTAGGTTTTTTATTTCACCTCCTATGCATGCCCCAGGGGTTATGACCATGGCGGGCCAATCCACAGCAGTCCTGGGGTGTGAGCGTCTGTCTTTCATAGCACCCATGAGCAGTTTCTCCTCGCAATCTACCTCAGCCATGATCAATCGCGACAGGGCCAGATAAAAGCGCGACTGATCTGAAGAGAACCGTGATTCCCTTCAGCAGATTATGTTTGCAGGAAGCATGCCAGAGTGGCTTAGTAGCTGCTTTTGTTGAGGATATAGTTGAAGAGTAAAGAAAAAAGGACAGGGGAGCCGAAAACCCCGCTGTCCTTTTTTGCCTTAAACAATTTAATAACATCAATGCAAGATCTCAGCAGTTTGATCAAGGTCTATTTCAGGAATCTCAGATATCTTTTTAACCCCATTCTCCTTTTGGATCATTCTAATCAGCTTTCGGAGAAATTGCTCCTCCGCTTCCGGCAAGCCGGTAAATCGGACTCCCATACCGCGGGGGCTGAGTTCGTCGTCCGGCCCATAAATGTTAGTCCAAACTACCTCTGCAAGCACATCCTGGATCTCGCGGTCGGAGGATTCAATAGTGAGCTTACAGGTTTCAGTAAGCCGTAACGGCTTGCGGCAGCGTATAAAGGCTCCATTGTTGTTGATATTTGTTATGACCCCATCCGCAGAGCCCTCGTCAGTATTCATGGTAACAGGCCATTTAACCTGTGCTCTGCTCGTTGATTTTGTTTCTGGTAGCATTTTTATTTCCTCCCCTGACAATTGGAGATTTTGTTCTGAGCCTCTATTTTTTCGGCTCTTATCTTTCCCCTGCAGCACAATTGATGCCAAAGGGAAAAAATATCTTAA
>JASFKF010000394.1:0-3275 GCA_050118775.1 Syntrophobacterales bacterium | reverse complement strand
GATTGCTGTAGCTCGAGACAGGGAAGCAGGTTGTCAACCCTTTTGTATTGTCGGTAACGCTGGGACTGTCAACACTGGAGCAATAGATGACCTGGAAGCGCTTGCTCGTATCTGTTACCGTGAGAAACTCTGGTTCCATGTAGACGGGGCCTTTGGAGCTCTAGCAAGTTTGTCGCCGGAACTTCGGCCACTGGTAGCTGGTATGGAAAAGGCCGACTCCCTCGCCTTTGACCTACACAAGTGGATGTATATGCCTTACGAAGTTGGTTGTGCCCTGGTCCGACAAGAGGAGGACCACCGTAAAGCATTTTCCTTGACACCTGATTACTTAACCCACTCGGACCGGGGGTTAGCGGCCGGCAAAATTTGGTTTAGCGACTACGGTGTTCAATTATCCCGTGGTTTTCGCGCTCTAAAAGTGTGGATGTCCATAAAAGAGCACGGTGTCCAAAAATACGCAAAGCTGATTCAGCAAAACGTCGACCAAGCCAAATATCTGGCAAAACTGGTGGAAGACTCAGCTGATCTTCAGCTACTGGCCCCGGTTCCGCTGAATATTGTCTGCTTTCGATTCATAGCTGACCAGCATAACGATGAAGCCCTCAATGAGTTAAACAAAGAACTGCTTATCCAGTTGCACGAGAGTGGAGTTGCCGCGCCTTCTTACACTTTGCTCAAAGGCAGATATGCACTTCGGGTGGCAATCACCAACCACCGCAGTAGGCGGCAAGATTTTGAGGTCTTGGTGAATGAAGTGGTACGTTTAGGCAATCACTTGGTTCAATAGGGAGCAGATTCCAATGCCGACTGCATGGTATCCCTCTTTGTTGCAAGAGCTTCTTTGTCTCCTGTACCTGATTTAATGGCTTCTTCGTATACTGGCAGAGCTTTCCTGTAAGCTCGCTCAAGACTCATCTCGGCAACGGCAACCAGAGCCTTAGCCAACTGAAATCTAGCGTCCAACAGCTCCACGCCCCCCCTCTCGCCACGGTCGAGCAGGTCCTCACCTTTGTATAATAAGATTTGGAGCTTGTTGAGGTCGGCTTCTTTTCCCTTGGCTGACTCGGCAGTGATGAGAGCCATCAGGTGATTGAACAAGGCCTTGTAAGCGGCCTCTTGTCCTGCGTAACTCTTGCCCGTTAGTCCACTCGCCTCTAGCTCATCCGCTTGCAGGGGGTCGAAATTTTTCACTGGCTCCGAGCCCTTGGGGATAAATTTGCCTTTCCACAAGGTTATTGTCTCTCCTTTGCTCACAAACTGGTAGGTTGATTTATTGCTCATGCTGACAGCAAAGAGAAGTCCAAGTACCAATATCAATAGAGCAATAAATGTGTAGATCCCTAACCCTTTTTTCCCTTCCCTGCTATTCAATTTCGTTTTTGATGCAGTCATGACCGCCTCCTCATCTACTTCGCCAGCGCAACTCATTTTTCAGGGCTCAAAAAGCAAAACCTACATACTATTTCGTTGAAAGGGAGCAAGCCTCAATAGACTTTTGCTCAAAATCAAGCTTGATCGATTTCACTACAGTATATATAACCACGAAGGCCACGCATAACAAAAAGAAATTAATCTCGGTGTGGAAATTTCCTTGGTGATCTTTGCCTGCAAGGTTAAATCCTCATTTATTTAACTGGGGTGCACTTTGTGGCGATCAATGTCCCGGACCTATTTGGAAGGGATGTAAAACCAGACCAATGGCAAGGTGACTATGGAGCATAGTCTTCAAGGGCGACTCGGGGTAATCTTCGACATAGACGGTGTGCTCTTAGATTCTTACAAGATGCACTACGAGTGTTGGCGATTCATTGCCGAAAAACATTCAATTACCCTCAGTGAAAAAGAGTTTGATTCCCTCTTCGGGCGAAGAGGCTATGAAATCGTGCGCGAAATATGGGGGGAGGATCTCCCCGAAGAGCAGGCTGGTGCAATTCAAAGGCAAAAACAAGCCCTGTACCGTGAAAATCTGCAACGGAATTTTCCCGAGAATGACGGCGCAATCCAACTCATAGACCGTTTAGCTGCTGGAGGGTTTGTCCTAGGTATTGGCTCTTCGGCACCACCAGAAAACGTTGAAATGTCCCTGAATGGGCTGAACCGGGCAAAATCCTTCAAGGCAGTTGTCACCGGAAGCGACGTGGCCAGGGGCAAACCGAATCCACAGGTTTTCCTGCTGGCAGCCCAACAGATGGGGGTGGAGCCATTAGATTGTGCAGTAATCGAGGATGCTCCTGCTGGGATAGTGGCAGCTCTTGCCGGCGGTATGACCGCAATCGCTCTGGCGGGCACCGCACCTCCTGAGAGTTTAACTATGGCACATCTGGTGGTGACCTCCCTACGACAATTGATCCCTAAGCAGATCTCCGAGCTGATCCTCAACCGTCACAATCGTGGCTAACCTGACCCACCTTGGGAAAGCCGCTCAGACAATTATCAACCTTGATTAAAGTAATGTAGCTTAGCGAAATCTGGAATCTCCTTTCTAAAATTGCTACTGATCCTTCATTCTGACTTCCCTTAGTTTCAAGGTCACGGCTCCAACCGTTGGAATTTTCCCGCTCACCTGAAGAGGTGTGCGCAACTCTGGATCAATATGGATAGCTATGTCCTCATGCATTCCCAGAAAGGAGAAGTTCTCCGCATTTTTTTTATCTGATACCAACGGCTCGGCCTCGAGTGTTACCCTGAGTCCGTCCACCTTGCCCTTTATCTCCACCTTGCCTTCCCCACTGTTCACAGAATAATCAACCTCGAGAGTTTGCAACCCTTCAACCTGCAGACGCACCTGATGTAACTGTTGCTTTCCGAAAACACACAGGGATAAAACTTCGCCTTCTTTTTCCATTGGTGCGGTGGACACAAGATATATGATAAGCATAGGATCAACGACTTGCGGGCACTCGAGTCGAGTTAGATCGTAAGGATAGAAGCTAGTCTTGACAGCCGTCCATTTTGCCGGATCAAGTGAGGCCTCACCCTTGTTTTCCGGCACTCTACGCAATCGATGGACTCCTTCTCCACTGAACCAATAGGCTCTCTTGATATCATCCTTGCCGCGGCGCAAACGAACCCTGTAGAGAGAATTTGCTCTGTTGGGATCAAACAAAACCTGATTCCATAGCTTTACAGCTCGACTGAAGATGTAATCTATGACTCTATTAACCTCTAGGCTATAGACTTGTTGACCCATAGACGGCAGTGGAATGGACTGAGGGTAGGTTCGCCAAATTGATTCGAACTCAGCTGTGGAAAAAGGAGCCAGCCGAATGTCAATC
>JASFKF010000393.1:0-3280 GCA_050118775.1 Syntrophobacterales bacterium | reverse complement strand
CATACTCCCCTGTGGTTTAACCTTTCCGGCAAGACCACTCTGGTCCAGATGGGCATGTGCGTTTATCAGGGCGGGAAGCAAAACGGTCTCATCATGGTCCCGCGCAGGAGCCCCAAGCCATTGGCGGCGGAGCAGTTGAAAGGGCCCTACGTCCAGAATTGTGCCACCGGCCACCACCACTGCGCCGTCTTCAATGGCTGGCTGGCTGATGGGGACGACCAGTCGCGCCCGGTGAAGAACAGGGCGGAAATCACCGCGAGGCGGCGACTCGGGGACGCTGGTACGGGGAGAATAGAGGTTGATGTCTTTTCTGGTCATATCTTCCCAGCAGGCAGCTCTGAGCTAGCAGCGAGCAGCTATAGAAGGATAATGGTTTTGCTGCTGGCTGTCAGCTGCTAGCTGTATTGCTCTATGCTATTTAATGAGTTCATAACTCATGTTACGTTGCCTGGCCTCGTATCCAGCATCGGTTATTATTCTTCTAATCTCCTCAACTGACAGCCTGTGTCTCACTCCTGCAGCTGCCACTACATTTTCCTCGATCATGGTGCTGCCAAAGTCGTTGGCACCGAACTGCAAGGCTACCTGGGCCACCCCCGACCCCATGGTTACCCATGAGACCTGAAGGTTTCGAATATTATCCAGCACCAAACGGCTCATGGCCAAGGTCCTCAAATAATCCACACCAGTGGCAGGTTTTGTCTTGAGTCCAGTATTGTCCGGTTGGAAAGTCCAGGGAATAAAGGCGGTAAAACCTTTGGTTCGATCTTGGAGTTCTCGAAGTTTAAGAAGATGCTCCAAGCGCTGCTCAAGGGTCTCTATGTGTCCAAACATCATAGTCGCGGTGGTTCTCATCCCGATCCTGTGAGAGGTTTCCATTACTGCCAACCACTCGCTGCTGCTGCATTTCCTTGGAGAAATCTTCCTGCGGACCTCATCCACCAGAATCTCTGCTCCTCCTCCCGGAATGGAATCGAGACCACTTTGCTGGAGCCGGTGTAAAACCTCTTCCAATGCCAGTTTTTCTTTGCGCGCCAGGTGGACTATTTCAGGTGGGGAAAAACCATGAATATGAATGGGAAAGTGCTCCTTAATAAATCGCAGCATGTTCTCATAGAATCTCAAGCCCAGGTCCGGATGCATACCACCCTGCAACAAAATTTGAGTTCCCCCAAGGGATAGGGCTTCTTGTATTTTGCTTGTTAGTTCGACCTGGCTGAGCACATAGCCGTCCTCCGCTCCAGGAGAACGATAGAAAGCACAGAAACGGCAGCCTGAAAAGCAAATGTTGGTGTAATTGATATTGCGATCTATCACGTAGGTTACAATTGGCTCGGGATGGAGAGTCAGGCGACGATGGTTGGCGAGGGTGGCCAGGGTGTAAAAATCCGCCTTTTCCCATAGGACGCAAGCCTCCTCCTTGCTTAGCCTCTCACCCTCCCAGGCCTTTTCAATAGATGTCTGCAACTTAGCGATTCCGAACATTGTAGGCTATCCAATCAATCCGGTCTAAATGACCACCACAAAGAACACAAAGGATTTTTTTCTTTGTGAACTTCGTGTCCTTTGTGGTTATTAATTCTCTTGCTGCACGGGGCGGAAAAAGGTGTCCCTTTGTACTGGTTCGTATCCTGCAGCGCGGATCAAGGTCTGCAACTCCTCAGATGTGAGCGCCTCAGCACTTGAAGCCCCAGCCATGTGGCCGATGCGTTCCTCCATGACGGTGCCGTCCAGATCATCTGCGCCAAAATGGAGAGCAACCTGGGCCATCTTTACCCCGAGCATGATCCAGTAGGCCTTGATGTGGGCGAAGTTGTCTAAAAGTAAGCGAGACAATGCAATGGTCTTCAGGTCAGCAAATCCGGTTCTGGGCTGGAGGTCGGATACGGTTGTGTTGGCTGACTGGAATGCAAGGGGGATGAAGGTTATGAAACCGCCAGTTTCGTCCTGAGCCTTTCTCAGAGCCAAAATGTGATCCACCCTCTCAGCCGCTGTCTCCAGATGTCCATACAAAAGAGTGGCATTGGAGCGCATTCCCAATTGATGAGCCTCTTTGGCAACCTCGAGCCAACCGTTGCTGCTCAGCTTTTCCGGGCAAAGAAGCTGTCGCACCCTATTACTGAAAACCTCGGCTCCCCCTCCGGGCAAAGCCTTAACTCCAGCTTCTTTGAGGGCCAGCAAGACCTCAGCAATAGTAATTCCTTCTTTTTCAGCCAGGTGGGCAACCTCCACAGCGGTGAAGGCTTTGACCGTGGCCTCCGGCCTCATTTCTTTGATCGTCCTGACAAGGTTTAAATAGTAGGAGAAGGGGAGATCGGGATGGCATCCACCAACAACATGGATCTCTGTTATGGGCTCATGCAACCGCTCTCTAACCTTGTGGGCAATCTGATCGACTGTCAGAGAGAACCCGCCTTCCTCACCTGTGCTCCTGCTAAAGGCGCAGAACCTGCAGCCATTGATGCAGATGTTGCTGTAGTTGATATGTTGGTTATAAACCCAATAAGTTTGCTGACCATGGAGTCTCTGCCGCACCAGGTTTGCCAAAAACCCAATAGTAAGGAGATCTTGAGACTCAAAGAGTCTCAGACCGTCTTCCCGTGATAGTCTTCGCCCGGCAACGACTTTTTCATGGATATCTGCCAAATCGCTACGTTCCACCCACCGTTGTGCGATATCTGTGTTGTATGCGGAAATCATGGTAACCGCCTTTCACCACAAACCACACAAAGATCACAAAGGGCTAAAGTTCAACAACAATATCTTTCTTTGTGTTCTTCGTGACCTTTGTGGTTTAAACCCCATGTTGTGTTTACGCTGAAGCTCCCATTCCTAGTCGGATAATCTCAACGCAACCGTCGATTCTTGCTTGGATAACCTCTTCATTTGCCTGGAAAAGGTCCAAACCTGAATCCATATAAGCAATGCAGTAGGCCTGAAGAAACCGGTCCATGACCGCGTCCAAAAGAAAGGCTGCCAATTCCGGATCGAGATCCTCTCGGAGCTCGCCCCTATTTATCCCCTCCTCTACGATTGGTCGCAGGTAGTCTATAGAGAATAGTCGGATAGTCCTGAGCAGGTCTGCTCTAAAAGGAAAATCCTCCTGGAAGAGCATTTTGAGGTATATTTGATATATCCTGGGATACCTCTGGATGAAATGGATTCCGGCCCGCAATGACTTGGCAAGGCGGATAAAGAAACCCTCTCCCTCTGTCTCGGCTTTGACCCCTTTGAGGCTTCGCCTTACCAGGGCCACCGCATATTCAAAAATGTGAAAATA
>JASFKF010000392.1:0-3283 GCA_050118775.1 Syntrophobacterales bacterium | reverse complement strand
CATTAGCCGCGCCTACCAAGAGCTTCTGATCCGGGTAGATAGCAACCCCAGGAGAAAGGTTGTTTAAGTTGCGCAATTCTTCAACTGTCAATCCATAACGACGGCTTATACCCCAGAGTGTCTCACCACTACGCACCGTGTGATATCTTTTCTTGCCACCTTCCATATTGTTCCCAGAGCCCCCCTTAGCACGGAGTTCAAAGCCCACCCGAACCTCCTTTCTTTCTCCTGGCAGAAGACGTAATGAACTAGAAGGTAGAACTAAGGGAACCTCAACTTCATGTTTTTTGTCTGTTGGTTCTATCCGGCCAAGGTCGATGGGCTCAGTAAGTATACTGTCCGTCTTATGGAGTACCGATACTGCTCCACTAACCTTTACATAATCTGGTTTTACCTTAATCTTCTCCATCTTATAACCAGCAGGTGAAGCGCCAATAAATTGTGGTTTAACAGTGAGCTTCCTCTCGGCGCGCTGCTCAAGCTCCACTTTGATTTTAGATGGTGTTACGCGCACGACCTCTAAGCCTAAAGGCAGTTCGATGTTGTCTTGATTCAGTGCCACTTGATAAGCGCCATAACTTTTCCCCTTGAGATCAACAAAAGCTCCAACTTGCTCGGGCTCAAGGGCACTGACCAATCGACGTTTGCCGGAAATTTGTAACTCAACCCGCTCGGCCGATGTTTTCATAAGTTCCAGATTATCTGGTATGTTCCGAAAATCAATTGAGCTTGTGGTAGTGATAAGAGAAAACTGTCTTCCTGAATAGATTCCCCAGACCAGTGAGACCATCAAAAAGGTCAGTAAAAGACCTCCGGCCTGAGAAAACAAAATACGCCGTCGGCTTCTCCTTGGTTTTTTCTTGGGAAAAACTCCAACAAGTAACCTGACCAATGCATCTCTAAGTTCCTGTGGTTGATTACAAGACCTCACTTTGCCTCGGGAAACCAAAGAAACCTCACCGCGTTCTTCCGATACCACCAGTATAACTGCATCGCATACTTCGCTGAGGCCTATGGCGGCACGATGCCTACTCCCAAAATGATGTGACAAACCTTCCTTTTGTGTAAGCGGTAAAAAGGTTCCAACTCGAGAGATTCGATTGCCACGAATAATTATGGCCCCATCGTGGATAGGGCTTTGCTCGACAAAAATACTCTCAATTATTAAGGGATTGAATCTTGCGTCCAGAGCAAAACCCTCTCGCAGGTGGGGCTCTATGCTGTCACGGTTTTGCAATACTATTAATGCCCCCGTCTTTGTATTTGCGAGCTGAAAGACCGCTTGGACTATAGACTCGACACTCATTCTTCGCGTTTCTTGGGTACTGCCAAAGAAAAGTCGGACAGGGTTGGTTTGGAAGAGTACCTCACGGATTTCGTTTCTAAAAACAACGACAATGACAAGTACAGCAACCGCTCCAATGCCCTGAAAAAACCAGCTGGTGAGAACGAGTCCACCAGCCTCAGCAATGCCCTGGATCACCCAAAGAAGTAGAAGGCCCAGGATTATCTGAAGGGCAGTGGTACCGCGAAAGAGAAGAAACAGCCTATGGAGAATAAAGCTAATTACGAGAATGTCTAATAGATCATGCCATTTAAAGGGAAAAAGGACATCTAAAAGCATAAGAAGTGCTCCATAAGAGCCCGGAGAGTGTAAACCTGATAGCATTGTGATTCTTGGTTTTTAAGTCTTGCACGGAATTTCAATCTCAAGTTATTTTTTTTCTTTATTTTGCCATGGGTATGCGACACGGGGGTGAAGAGCAGCCTCCAAAGCGTCCACCAATGTTTGGACAATCTTGCCTAGGTAGTGAGTCGAAAGATTACATTCGTCAAACTGGCCGTCCTCAATCCGTTTTACGATTAATAGACGGATCATGTTATTGATATTTTCACGTGTAGGCTCTTTTAAGGATCTAGAGGCAGCCTCAACTGCGTCAACGATCATCAATATCGCCGCTTCAATACTTTGAGGCTTTGGTCCTGGATAACGGAAATCCTCCTCTTCAAACTCTGTCCCCTGACTATTCTCGACGGCCTTATTGTAGAAATACTCCACAAGTTGGGTTCCGTGATGCTGCGGAATAAAATCAACAATAATTTCTGGCACTCCGAACTCTCGAGCAAGATTTTCGCCATTCCTCACATGATTGATAATTAGGTTAGCGCTTTCTTGCCAACCAAGATCATCATGAGGGTTCTCGCCCTTGGATTGGTTCTCCGTGAAAAGCTTAGGATCTGCCATTTTTCCGATATCGTGGTAGTAGGCACCTATCCTCAGGAGAAGGGTGTTTGCCCCAATTGCTTCTCCAACAGACTGAGCGAGGTATGCTACGGTCATAGTATGTTGATAGGTAGCTGGGGCCTTAGTAAGAAGATCTCTCATTAAGGGGTGCTGGAGATCTGCAAACTTGTTAAGCTTAAATGTCGAAGCAGTATGCCAGCTTAATTCCAGCAGTGGCAAAACGAGGATGGCAAAGGGGCCCGATGTTATGCCTCCCAGAAAAGCCCATCCAATATAATTTACTGAAGTAGTGTCAAATACTTCCATTAGAGAGCTGGCTCCGACTTTCTGCCAACCCATCAAAAAAAATCCGATCACGGATTCCCAGTGAATTGTGAAGGCCATGATAATTACTGCATTGATAATTCCTACAACCAGTGAGGGAAGAATAATATGAATCCTCTTTCTTAATTTGAACGCAACCAACACCGCTGACAAGCCACCGAAAATAAAGAAGAACAGTATCTCCAGGGCGCGGCCGGAAAACAGACATACAAGCATTGCTCCCATCACTGTAGTCCAGGCAGCAAAACTCCTCTCGTTTTGTAAGAGAATTAGAAGAAAAGGAAGAAAGGCGAAGGGAACCACAAAAACTGGATAAGGAGTGAGCAGAAGACATGCTTTCAAAATAAAGATGGTGATGATCAATGATGCGAGGAGTATATGGTAAGGAGGCTTCCTCTGCCAAACACTGCCAACAATCCTAGAGAGTAAAAGGTTATAGAACACCACGATCAAGAGAATAGCGGTCAGTATCCAAGCTGCCTCCCCATAAAGGTTTTTCTCCTCCTCCTTCTGATAGGCAGCGAGCAAAAGAACATCTTCTTCAGCCAAAACTTTACGTGAAGGCACCAACGTGTCCCCGGCTCTGAAGGTGATAACCTTTGAAGGGTATCTCTCAATAATATTTTCGATTCTCTTGTCATTTTCCGTTTGGTCGTATTTCAAATTAGGCAAAAGAGTGGTGAGAGATATTTCAAGAAGAAGATTTAGAACATC
>JASFKF010000391.1:0-3301 GCA_050118775.1 Syntrophobacterales bacterium | reverse complement strand
GATAGCCCCCTCTCTTCAGCGAGATTCAGACTATTCCGGGTAGCATCCGCTAATTTTTCATTCTCATCGCCTTCCCCCATACGTGGACCTACTGCGTGGATCACATAGTTAGCCTTGAGATTTCCACCTGTTGTTATTGCAGCTCCCCCCACAGGAGCGCCACCTATGCGATTACATTCTTCTTGAATTTTGGGACCGCCCTTGGTGCGTATGGCTCCAGCCACACCTGCACCCAGAACCAAATTCTGGTTGGCAGCGTTAACAATGGCATCTGTTTCCATCTCGGTAATATCACCCTGCAAAAGCACCAGGTCCTTGCCATTGATAGTCCACTTCATAAATGACCTCCTCGTTCTAAAAAAGCGAGCAGGAGAGCGGAGAAAATTTGACCGCCCCCAGTCCTGAAGCTCCAGCCCGTCGTTAGTCCACCGAAAGACCCACCTGATAAACAGATCAAGTTACGGTTAAAGAACCACTTGTCTTTTAAAAGGGAAAAAATAACCGTGCTGCCAAGGTTATAAACACAGAAATCGCAAGCAAAGCGCCTATAACAACTAGCAGCGCCTGAGCAACGCTAGTTCTGTGGACAATGCTCAGTCCCAGGGCAGAGAGGTAGATTTCGTAGCACTGAAACAGAAGAATAACAAGGAAAACGGGTATCCAGGCGAAAAGATTCACTGCACTAGCGTAGCAAACCACTCTGAATGTGGCTTCGTATGATCCACCAGTGCGCAATAATTTGGTGAAGAGGAAGTTAAGAACCCCGGCACTGACAAAAGGCATCCATATTGCTGCAAACATAACCAGCAAGATCCAGGGAGAAATGCTCCCTGAACTCGCCAGGGTGATGCAAATGGAGACAACAAAAGAAAAGGTGGTGCAGAAAAGGAAGAAGACATAGGGTCCCAATAGCCCTCCCTCCACAGGCATGCTCGGAAAAAATCTACGAGGTCTTAGAAGTACCGCTTTTGCTGTGCCCAGGAACCCTATTAGCAATCCGCTCCCTGAAGGCTCAGGTTGGACAGGGTCCGGTAGACCAGCGTCCAAGGATGCACCGTTTTCCATTGTTCAACCTCAACCCGCCAGAGATCTGCACCCCAGCAGGGTAGCATCTAGTGAAAAGGGGTTAGGTTTTACTTTGCCTAACCCCTTGAGTTCATTGGAGGCGGCACCCGGATTCGAACCGGGGAATAACGGTTTTGCAGACCGTTGCCTTAGCCACTTGGCCATGCCGCCTTTTCAATCATTACTAACAGTTAGGTGGTTGACTGTCAAGGTCTTTTGCAGTTGGAAAAGACTTGAGCAGAGGTTCGGTTTTTGGCTAAATATTGACCCCTGCCCGCTGCCCGCTGTCTGCTGTCTGCTGGTCATATTCCCTGTTGATCTAGTGACATCTCCCGTGCTATAAGGAAGCTCAAAATTCTACTCTGGCGGGAGTAGCTCAACTGGCAGAGCATCAGCCTTCCAAGCTGAGGGTTGCGGGTTCGAAACCCGTCTCCCGCTCCAGTGAAAGTAGGGACTTAGAGACTGAATCTAAGTCCTTTTCTTTTCTCCCAATGGTCTATCCTTGAAATCGTCCATTTTGCGGCAGGGGGAAAGATTGATTGCAAAGTCTGATTCCTTGAATAAAGCATTAAAGTATCGCTGGCTTATCTTCTGGGTTCTTGCCTTTAGCTATATCTTGGTTTATTTCCATCGTCTTTGCCCCGCAGTAGTAGCCGTCGATATGATGCGTGATCTCCAGACCTCCGGCGCCCTCCTCGGACTGCTGAGTTCAGCCTATTTCTATCCCTATGCCCTCATGCAACTTCCTGCAGGTCTTCTTTCGGACTCATGGGGCCCGCGCCGCTCCATTTCCCTTTTCTTCACCGTGGCCTTTATCGGCTCTGTTATGCTAGGCTTGGCTCCATCTGTGCTCTTGGCTCTGGTTGGACGCACCCTTGTCGGACTGGGCGTCGCCATGCTCTTCGTGCCCACCATGAAAATACTGGCAGAGTGGTTTCGCGCCAAGGAATTCGCCACCATGACCGCCATTCTAATAGTCATGGGCGGACTTGGATCTCTCACGGCTGCCTCACCTCTAGCCATCCTCAGCACCTGGATTGGCTGGCGGCTTTCCTTTGTTGCTGTCGGAGTTTTTACCCTATTGATGGCTCTTCTGGTCTACCTCTTTGTCCGGGACCGACCTTCCGATCTCGGCTGGCCCTCCCCGGCAGAACCTACCGGCTCAAGCCCCCCCGCAATAGGCCTATTAGAGGGTATGAAAAGGGTACTAACCTACCCTGGATTTTGGCCTGTTGCCATCTGGTTCTTTTTTGATCTTGCTATCTTTTTTTCTTTCGGTGGGCTGTGGGGTGGCCCCTATCTTATGCAAGTCTACGGACTTTCAAAGGCCAAAGCAGGTCATATCCTCTCCATGCTAGCAATCGGTATGATAGTGGGAAGCCCCTTGCTCAGCTTCCTCTCCGACCGAGTCCTCCGTGGCCGCAAACCGGTGCTCGTCCTCTCCAGTTTCATTGTATTGTGCCTTACAGCCCTTCTGGCCTTTTATACAGATCGCCTGTCCGTACCGACTCTCTACCTTGTCTGTTTCGGTTTCGGTATTTTTTCCAGTGCCATCGTAGTGATTGGCTTCACTATAACGAAGGAGCTTTTTCCTGTACAGATTGCTGGAACCTCCACAGGATTGGTAAATATCTTCCCCTTTGCAGGCGGGGCCCTTTTTCAACCATTCCTTGGCTACCTCCTCGAACGTCCCGGAAAAGTGGGCGATGCTTTTACTTTAACAGGCTACAAGCAGGCTTTTCTTGCACTCTTCCTGTGTGGACTCGTTGCCTTCATAGCTTGCCTCTTTCTCAAAGAAACTTTAGTCAAGGATTAGACTAGTGGATCATTAGATAGGCCAGAGCGCCGGGCCTCTATAGCGAGAAATGCGGCAAAGGAGAGAAAAACAATCCTGCCGCCAACTTTGATAAACCTTTCTCGCCTTTCTAGCCTTTCTCGCATCAAGACCGCACATTAGTTTACATAAGTTTAATTATCAGACTATAGTTTTATCCAGGGGAGCTGTCCGACAATTCCCTTCCCCTCCCCCAGCCCGGCTAAACTCTCCTAGCGTCATTTTTTCTTGCGCTGCAGCGAGTGCTCATTTATCCTAGCGGCTAGGCTGGTTCTTTTGTCAGCGAACCGCTGTGTGTGGTCAAATCTGATTGTGACCAGATCTAAATGTCACACTTTTATTTGGGAGGGGCACCATGGCTGAAAAAATTTTAGTGGCGGATGATGAGCAGGAGATCAGGAA
>JASFKF010000390.1:0-3310 GCA_050118775.1 Syntrophobacterales bacterium | reverse complement strand
AATGGACAGGATGCTGCATTGAGGGTATGCTCAGAAAAATCCGCCAAAGGAGAGATAAAGAGTGGGCTATCACAATCTTTCTCAATGCCTAGAAGAGCTTGAGTCTCGGGGAGAACTTGTCCGCATAATCCAGGAGGTTGACCCTAACCTCGAGATCGCCGCTATACAGCGGAGGGTTTACCAGGTTCGGGGACCCGCCTTGCTCTTCACCAGGGTGAAAGGTTGTGCTTTCCCCATGGCTGGAAATATTTTCGGCAATCTCGAGCGAACTCGGTTCATCTTTCGCGATACGCTGCATACGCTTGAGCGCATGGTAAAACTGAAAGTGGATCCCGTTGAACTGCTCAAGAGGCCATGGAAGTTATTAGGACTGCCTAAGGCCCTTCGAAACGTCATACCTAAAAAGGTCGCCACAGGGCCGGTTTTGGCGAAAGAGACTTCTATTTCAAGTCTGCCCCAGCTCAAATCCTGGCCAAGGGACGGAGGAGCCTATATTACCCTGCCTCAGGTTTATAGCGAAAGCATCGAAAGGCCTGGATTTGCTCATTCTAATCTGGGCATGTACAGGGTACAGCTCTCGGGGGGAAGATATAAGCCCAATGAGGAAGTGGGCCTGCACTACCAGATCCATCGTGGTATCGGCTACCACCATGCAGAGGCCATCAACGCCAAGTCTCCCCTCAAAGTAAATGTATTTGTGGGGGGGCCTCCGGCCATGACCCTTGCGGCAATAATGCCTCTGCCCGAGGGCGTACCCGAATTATTTTTTGCCGGCCTTCTTGGGGGACATAGAATCAAGATGGTTTCCAGGCCCAATGGACTCCCCATTCTGGCTGAGGCTGATTTTTGTATCACCGGCTACGTCGATCCTGAGCGCCAGCTTCCAGAAGGTCCCTTCGGCGATCACTTGGGCTATTACAGTCTCGAGCATGAATTCCCCGTGCTCAAAGTACAAAAAGTCTATCATCGCAAAAACCCTGTTTGGCCCTTTACCACTGTGGGCCGGCCTCCACAGGAGGATACCGTTTTCGGTTCCATTATCCATGAACTCACCACTGGTTTGGTGCCCACTGTCTTTAGGGGAGTTCATGAAGTCAATGCGGTGGATGCATCTGGAGTCCACCCTCTCCTTTTGGCCATAGGCAGTGAGCGCTATGTGCCCTATGCGGAAAAACGACAACCACAAGAGGTCATCACCTGCGGCCTCTCTCTCTTAGGTACCAGTCAAACGTCTCTGGCCAAGTATGTGTTCATTTGTGCCAGAGAGGACGAACCCAGCTTGAGCGCCCATGACATTCCCCGTTTTTTCAGCCACATACTCGAAAGAGCCAACTGGGAAAGGGATCTGCATTTCATTACCAGAACCACTATGGACACCCTGGACTATTCTGGCATCAGTTTAAATCAAGGTTCGAAGCTGATTCTCGCCGTGGCTGGGCCAAAGCAAAAGGAATTGCACGATAAACTTCCCAGCAACGTATCCTTGCCCAAAACCTTTAGTCGACCGAGAGTGTTCGCTCCAGGCATAATAGTCATGCAGGGAGGAACCCACAGCAAGGGGAGGGACGAGCATGACCCAACCATGGAAAACCTGGCCATCTATTTAGAAACATCCAAGGACCTCGCAAAATTCCCCCTTATCGTGGTGGTAGATGATGTAGAATTTACTGCCCGGTCATGGGAGAATTTCCTCTGGGTCACCTTCACCCGGTCTGATCCGGCCACAGATGTTTATGGAGTCGGTGCTTTTACCCACTGCAAGCATTGGGGATGCAAGGGATCGCTAATTATCGATGCCCGCCTGAAGACATATCACGCCCCTCCTTTGGAAGAGGACCCTGAAATAGAGAGGCGGGTGGATGGAATGGGTGCGCCAGGTGGTCCTCTGCATGGCATTATTTAATTAGGAGAAAAACTTCATGAAGCCTTTTGAAGCTTTGTTGGCAACCTCGGCCGCAGCCCACGGTCATCTGTGTCCAGGACAAGTAGTAGGGGTCCGCATGGCTATCTTGGGTTGCCGCCTCATCGGCCTCGATGATCCCACCAGTGACGACCAGATAAAAAAACTGATTGTTTATGTGGAAATGGACAGGTGCGCAGGTGATGCGGTTGCCCACGTCACTGGCGCTAAGTTGGGGAGAAGATCTTTAAAGTTTGTAGATTACGGGATCATGGCGGCAACGTTCGTAAACCTCGAAACTGAAAAAGCCTTCAGAGTAATTTCCACCGAGGAAGCCCGTGACCTGGCATGTCAATATGCCCCGGAGATATCTGAAAAATACAAACAGCAGCTTGAAGCCTATAAGAGAATGCCGGACAGTGTCTTATTTCGGGTTCAACAGGTGGAGGTGGTATTCAGCGAATTTGATTTGCCCGGTCCGACCCGGCGCAAGGTTTCGTGCAGCCGCTGTGGCCAAATCGTTCGGGACCATCGCGAGGTGGTTGTCAATGGGGCGAACCTCTGTCGACCTTGCGCCCACGGGGCTTATTACAACAATGCCCGTGAGATCACCTGGCCTGACATGAATTGGGCACCCTTGGCAGCTGGCAGCAAGGACTAGGGACCGGGAGCTGGGAGACTGATGAAAAGCTCGATATTTGCATTGCGCGGAGTACATCCGTCATTCCGGAATCCGCCGGCGGCGGATATCCGGAATCCAGAAAAAACAATACCCTACTGGATTCCGGCCCTCGTTCGCCTGGGGCGGACTCGTCCAGTATGACGATTATGAGGGCAGCTGCAGTTTTTTCAACAAGCAACTAGAAAGTATTCTAGAGCACGACCCATCCTCTTGGCTTTCGCAACCTCAAAGTTGCAATTTTTGCTCATCTAAAATACAGTTTTTTGCTATGATT
The DNA here is from genome assembly GCA_050118775.1 of Syntrophobacterales bacterium. Classification (GTDB taxonomy): domain Bacteria; phylum Desulfobacterota; class Syntrophobacteria; order BM002; family BM002; genus BM002. Next base: position 454 of record JASFKF010000390.1, on the reverse strand, counting down.
TATGTTACACTTCTTCTGAACTCGGACTATTAGTTGTGCCGTGCCTCGAACTCAATCGCTCTTCTGGTTAATGGTTTTAGCGAGGACAGGTGGTTTTTGCCTTGCAGAGTTCACGGTTCTCTTTGATATTTCCTACCCGGGCGCAACTGAGTTGACTTAGGTCAAAGAAATTCCCCTCATCAGGTGATAAACGACACAAAAGGTTTATCAAATTATTTACAAAACCTACTGTTAGGGTAGACATTGATGTCACAACAATTTTGTCGGTTCGAGATCTGGTCCCACAGCTAACTGCTCAAAGGGAGGTAGCAAAAGCTCATGTTTTTTACCACTGTCTTATATATATCTTTGGCCATTTTTTCTCTTGGTCTCATCTACAAGGTCTCTACCTGGTTTCGATACTCCCTTGGAATAAACGCCAAAAACATCTCCACCCCAGAAAGGATTTTTGCAG
>JASFKF010000389.1:0-3327 GCA_050118775.1 Syntrophobacterales bacterium | reverse complement strand
ACGGCATAGTATCTGGCAAAAAGCACTTTCGCCGAAAGGAGTTTATCTGCACCCAGGGCGAAGGCCTCATCGAAATGCTCTCTGGCTTTATCTAGGTTTCCTCCAATAATTGCGGGTTTCGCCGCCAAATATACACCCATCTGTAAATGAGGGCTGCCGTAGAAAAATGAACCATCCAGTTCAATCATCCTCTGCATGGTGGCCTCCAACATGGGCATATCAGCCAGTGCCTCCGAACTGTCTAGGTTGAGGCTGATCCATTTTGCCCAGGCGCTGGTAGTCCAGAAGAGTGCAGGCACGTACTTCTTGTTATAGGCTCTGAGAAAAATTACAAAGTCATCAAGAGGGCCAGAGGCGGCCTGCTGAAAATTGCGGTCTGGAGAAAGTGCTCTGAACCCGTATTCCTTGGCTTTTGCATAGAGTAACGCTGCCTTGCCCGGGTCTGAATCCTCGACGAAAGAGGAGGCGTAAACGGTATAGGCCTGGCAACCAGCGGTTAATAGCTCGCCGTTATTTGGATACGCTTCGATGAGGCCATCCACAAGCATGATATAGGCTGGGCTGCCATCACGGACGATGGCGGGATCGGGCTGTTTAGCTGCGGCGCGGAGAACGTCCTCTGCGGTATAGGCCGCAGCCGCGACTCTGGCCTGCTTACTAGGTATACAGCCTCCCAGGCTGAGGAAGAAGCACAAAGTCCAGACGCATAGGAAACCTTTATGAGTGGATGACATTGTTACCTCTCAGTTAATCTGTGCCAACAAAGGCTGCGATGAAAGGTGGGTGAGTTGCCTTGGCTTGTCCGTTGTAAATATATCAAAATATCCGCCCAATTGCCCCCGTGTCAAGACAGGGAACAAAAATAATTTGACCAGGGATTTTCAATCTGGAAAGATATTGTGACGAGTATGAGTACTGGAGTAATGGGGTACTGGAACACTGGAGTGACTGAGGTTTCAGGTTTCAGGTGTCAGGAAAGAGCAATACAGAAGGGTCAAACCTGACACCTGAACACTGAACCCCTGATATGTGGTGCTTAGAGTTTGGGATTTCATTACTCCATTACTTTTGGATTTGGATTTCTCTGAAAAGGTAGAGATTTATGAAAAAAAGGTTTGTTGTACATGAGCACCATGCTTCCCGGTTACATTTCGATTTCAGATTGGAGCTTGAGGGTGTTCTAAAGTCCTGGGCAGTTCCCAAGGGGCCTTCAATGAATCCTGCAGAGAAGAGGCTTGCAGTAGAGGTGGAGGACCATGACTTGGAATACATTGATTTCGAGGGCATCATTCCCGAGGGGAACTATGGCGCAGGTGCAGTGGTAATATGGGATGAGGGTGAGTTTGAACTCATTGAAGCTGGTGAAAAGAAGATCTCTTTCCTCCTCCATGGGAGGATTTTGCAAGGTGGTTTCACCCTGAGCAAGTTTAAACCAAAAGGAAAAGGTCCCGCCAAAGACTGGCTATTGATCAAAAAAAATGATGAGCACGCCAATCGGGACTGGCAGTTGCCTCTCGCCCTGACTGATGAAAAAAGAAAGCAGTTAGAGGAACGCACTCCACCCTGCGAAACATCCTAATAGGTCATAGGTAATGGGTTATGGGATGTCTCTCACCCAGGACCCATTACCCATGACCTATTACCTTTCGCAAGGCAATGCTAATTGCTCTAGCCTGCGAACGAAGTGAGCTACAACGGACTACGGACAACGGACTCATATGGAGTTAGGAGATGCCACACACTATAGCAGGAGACGTCGAAATCTATTGGGAAAGTCACGGGGAGGGGAGACCTCTACTCACAATCAGTGGAGTCAGTGGCGGCACTTGGTCATACGAGGAAAGCATCGCTGCCTGGTCTCCCCACTTTCGTGTGTTGGTCTATGACAACATAGGAGCTGGTCTTTCCAGTAAACCTGATCGACCTTATACGATCGCCCAGATGGCGGATCACGCCGCGGCTGTAATGGATGCTGCTGATGAGAAGGGGGCTTACGTTGTCGGATTGTCCATGGGTGGTATGATTGCTCAAGAACTGGCACTGCGTCATCCAGCGCGGGTCTGTGCTTTGGTTTTGGGATGCACCCATTGCGGCGGCAGTACCCGTGTTCCACCGGATCCTAAGGTGATCCAGCGGTTTGCCGATAACCAAGGACTCTCACCTGAAGAGATCGTTGATAAAAACCTCAACCTATTGGTTACGCCTGCCTTTTTGCAGAGCGGTTCGGAGTTGTTGGAGCGCTATAGGGAAAGGCAGCTAAAAGCTCCTTTCCAACCAGACTACGCCCTGCAGCGACAGCTCGAGGCAATCGGCGACTTTGATACTTGTGAACGTCTGGCTGATATTAAAGCCCCGACCCTTATTCTCACAGCGGAACATGATCTGTTGGTACCGCCGGAGAACGGTGGCATTCTGGCTAGCCGTATACCAAGAGCAGAACTGGAGGAGTTCACTGGTGGTCATCTAATTTACCTGGAGTCTGCCGAACCTTTTCACCACAGCGTCTTGAGATTCTTCCAGGGCCTTGGGTCATAGGTTATAGGTCATGGGTTATGGGATGTATCCTCCCTATTACCTATCACCCATCACCTACAACCTAGCACAGTCAGAACATTGACAAATCTAAGTTCTTAATCTAAAATTTTGCTCTCCCTTACCAAGGGCGTTTTCCACTATGTAAACTATCCCTCTACTACCCCACTCCAAAGAGGGCTATCCACTAATTTCCCTGCTCAAGGGCATGGCACAAAAACGGCTACCTTGACCCGTCTCCAGGGTGGTAGAAGACACCCTGCAGTCTGGGTGGCACAAGGATTTCATATCTCTCGAATCGCAGTAATGCATCAGAGTAGGGGTTTTACCAGCCAAGGAGAGAACCAAGATGGAGCAAAGGGTTGACATCGAGACTTTGCAGAAAGAGTTGCCTTTTTACAAAATAAGGCTGGAGCAAGCCAAGAAAAGAGAATTTGACTGGCAGAGCGAATGGGACAGGTTTGATGCCAAGAACATTTTCACCTTTGACATCTCCTCTATTTCGAAAAGAAACCTCGAGCAAATGCGGAGTCGCGAAGAGGCACTGTTAGACGGCAATCATGCAGCGCTTTCTGTGTTCGAAAGGGTTGTAGATGGACTTTGCGGCTATCCCATAACGCCTTCAACGGCCGTGGCCGAGGATTTTGCCAAGGCTGCCGCCGACGGCAAAAAGAATCTTTTCGGCCGTGAACTGATGTATTTCCAGCCCAGTGACGAGCTGTCTGCCATCGCGGCGGTGGAGGCCATGGCTTGCCAAGGGGGCCGTTACGCAGACAATACCTCTTCCCAAGGATT
>JASFKF010000388.1:0-3329 GCA_050118775.1 Syntrophobacterales bacterium | reverse complement strand
TAAAGTTTGAACCATGTTTTTAATGCTCCTTAGGTAGTTTAGACTTGAGATGGGCTAATTAGTCAAGGTTGAAATCTTTTACTTGCGAAATGTTCCAGGCTCCGGTAGGTTACCATGGATTGGAGCTTAGAGGAGTCTGTAACCGCAAATCCCAAATAAATCACAATGACCAATCCGCCTTAGACGGAGCAAACCTGTTTTGGGCATTTAGTATTGGAATTTGAGATTTTTTTGTAATTTGGTGCTTGAATTTTGGTATTTTAGAATAGAAAGGTAGTGGAAATTTGCCTACATTGATAGAAAAATGCTTGGCTTCTGCTCTTGTAGCTGCCAAAAAGGCCGGGGATGAAATACTCGAGGTCTATGAAGGTAAAATTGACGTCACCTACAAAGAAGATGATTCGCCTCTGACCCTTGCTGACGAAAGAGCTCACCGAACCATTGTAAAATATTTACCCTCAGTTTCCATCAACCATATACCCATACTCAGCGAGGAAGGAAAAGACATTCCCTACGAAAAAAGGGCGGAGTGGGAATATCTATGGCTGGTAGATCCATTGGATGGTACCAAAGAATTTGTCAAACGTAGGGATGAGTTTACCGTAAATATAGCACTTATTGAAAAAGGCAGACCCGTAGTAGGAGTTGTTTTTCTACCCGCTGTGGGCTCTTTGTACTTCGCTGCGGAGGGACTGGGCGGTTACAAGGTGGACAAGGTAAACACGGTTAGCCAGTTTTTGGATGATCCTGGAAATTCTGCGGCAGATAACTTGCAGCTAGGGGCTCTGGTGGATGGGGCTGCCAGATTACCTCTCCGGCAGGCCACGGGGAGACCCTCAAACCAGATTAATCTAGTTGGCAGTCGATCCCACGGCATAGAAGCTTTGTCTGATTTTGTCGAGAAGATGAAAGGGGAATACGACACTGTGGGCTTCGTACCAGCTGGCAGCGCCCTCAAATTTTGTCTTGTGGCAGAAGGCAAGGCAGACCTGTATCCGAGATTCGGACCAACTATGGAGTGGGATACTGCGGCCGGTCATTGTGTGGTGGAACAGAGTGGCGGAGCGGTATTGCGCATGATTGAGAAGACCCCCCTTGACTACAACAAGAGGGACCTGCTTAATCCTCATTTTATCTGTTTAGGAAAAGACTTTAAAGAAGTTAGCTTACCTTTCTAGCCCCTGATTATTGCCCATCAATGATTTTTGGGAGTAGATGAATTTATGCGGCTAAATAGGAGATTATTTCTGACCTTGACCCTGGTAGCTCTGGTTGGGGTGAGTTGTGGGGGGAGTAAACAAGGAAAGGGCGCGGGATATAGAGCGCGAAGCGGACCTGTAAGCATACCGGACAAAATATCTGCCAGCTTGCTGCCCACCCTCGCGGTAGGCTTGGAATCGTGCTACGTATTCTTACAACCTGATGGGGACTCGCCCTTTTTTGGCCCTTTGAATGGGGGAGAACTAGTAAAAAGAGTGGATGCTGAAAGACTCTGGACTTTGATCTGGATCCCGAGGCTGAGGATTTCTGGCTGGGTGCTAAAAAATCAGGTCTATCCTGTCAAAAGTAAAACCTCAGACGAGGACACTGTGCCTACGGAAAACCTCACCATCCTTAATATCCTGAAGACCAGGGTAAACATTAGAAAAGGACCCTCCACCAGGACCAGAATCATCTTCAAGGCCAAACAGCGTCAGGAGTTCGTAATGCTGGATGAGAAGAAGGGTTGGTACCAGGTGTGGGTTCCCCCCCTAAAGCAAAAGGGGTGGGTGGCCAGGAATATAGCGGTGAAGCAGCGCAAAAATAAATAATATCCTAGGTGATCAATGTTTCAGCTGTCTCGGCAGTTCTTTGGACAATTTCGGACGCTGTGGCCTTATCCCGTTTTACCACGCCCTCACCCGCCTTGATCCTGATACGGGTTACGATGGGAGTGATTTTTTTCAGTTCTATTAAAACTTCTAGGTCCACTGCCTTGGCATAAATTTTTTCACCGTCCTCTATTTCTCGGACCTTCTCAACATCGATTACCATTTTACATAGGGTTACTAGTAGGGCTTTTTTCACCCGATCATAGTCGTAACAAACAGTCTTGGAGACAGGTTCTGAGGCAAGGTAATCTGCACCACCTATCACCCCAGATCCCAAAGTGCCCAAAGCCCCTACTGCCGCGGCACAGCCACTAAGGGTCAAAATAAGGCAGAGGCCCATGATCATGGGCCTAACAGGCATGTTCTTGCTGATTTTCATAAACAGCCTTTGACACTGAAGGGCAAGTTTATTGTGTCTAGTTTTAAGCTCCCGGAAAGATTCTGAGTGCAAAAAAGCTTACCCTTCAAATATATTTTCTAGCCTCTCTAGGTCATTGACCACCCGCCAGGAACCTCCGCCAGACTCAACCCGGCTTCTCCAGTTTTCAACCCTTTTGTAGTATTCCCGGGGGTCAACATTGTCGCTGCGTAATTTTGTCACATTGAGGGCAATGACTTTGCAACCATCTACCTGTATTGGGAAGTCACGGACTTGGCCTTTGACTAGGTCCTCTTTGAGATCCGAGAAGATGAGTATGTATTTCTGACCAGCTCCTGCTTCATTCAAGAATTCCACCGATTGCAGTACCCCGCCGGTGATATCTGTGTAAGCACTGCCTTTGGCAGTTTGGACGAACTCATCTATTTTCTGTTTAAAGAGACGTTTCTGTTGGTTGGCCACCGATGGGCGCTTGTCAAAGGTCATCTTTGCAACAATGTCCTTTTCACTGAAGCTACCACTGTCGATACGTGCCACCGCAAGACTGTCTCCAGGCTGCAATGTCCCCAAAAGGTAATTGATAATCGCCTCAGCACGCTTGAGCTCTTTCTTATAAGTGCCAGAGGTGTCCAGGAGCATGTAAACTCCCTTGGAGTAACTTGTCGTATCAGGACAGCCCCACAGCAATGCTGAAAGAATTAGGATTAAGGTCAGATATTTCTTCATCACGATGCCTCCTCCTCAACGATAATCTCAGGTTGATGCTGTCTCTTGTCCCTGATCAGGTTTTCCACCCACAACGGTGGAAAGATGAATAGATCGTAGATATTCACCAGCAATTCGCCCATATAACGGCTGATGTTTCCGAGCAGACGGAAGAAAAAGGAAAGCCACCGTAAGACAGCTGTGCCGGCAACGCCCAAAACGGTGCGTGAAGAATGAACAAAGGACTCAAGGGGTATGGCAACAAATGTGAGGGCAAAAGGCAAAACAAAGCCCATTACCATCTGTCCAACTGTGGGAATCCAGCTATTGATCGCAACCCCGGTTGCCTCTACAGCAGCTAGTGAATGTCTCAA
>JASFKF010000387.1:0-3329 GCA_050118775.1 Syntrophobacterales bacterium | reverse complement strand
GATGATCGCGATTTCGGGACAAAAAAGTTGGCAATTATCGCACTGGTTGCAGAGACCGCAGTTGAAACAGCGCTCAGCCTCGCGAATGGCAAGGCTGGCACCAATCTTGAGATTGATTTCGGCAAAGGACTGGAGACGCTCCTCACGCAAGAGACGGGGCCGGCTAATGGCGGGAGCAAAGCGAAAATAATCCGTATTGAGGTTATCGTAAGAGACGATACAATGGTTGCGCTTCCCTCGAGGGCCACCTAAATAGATTTCCATTGAAAGGGCTGGTCCGTTACCAACAAGGCAGGATTTGAGCGTGCTTTCTATTGCCTTCAGGCCCTCTTTGAAAAGGGCGTCTAGGGCCATGGCCGCCTCTTTTCCTGAGGCGACAGCGTGCACAACGCTTTTGATGTTCCCTGCCAAATCGCCCCCGTAGACCAAGACGGGTTCCTGGCTTCTATGAACCAGGACACAATTGTTGAACTTGGTCACGCCTCTTTTTTTACTCGGGAGATCGTACCAGTCCTCGGCAGCCGAACTGCCCACGGCGATAAGTAGATGTTGGACACGAATTTTTCTTCTTTTCCTACCCTCAGGTTTGATCCGAGCCCTGCCCTGAGAATCTTTTTGCGCCACCCGCATCTTTTGTAAGGTCACCAGAAGATCTCCCTTTTGCGCAGCTATCTCCACGGGAGTTTCTAGTTCCCGAATTTCAATACCCTCCTCTAAAGCCATCTCCACTTCTTCAGCGAAGGCACGCATGTCTTGTTGCCTACGGCGATATACGACAACAACCTTAGCACCTAACCGGGCCGCAGAGCGGGCCGCGTCTATGGCCGTATTACCTCCGCCAATGACTGCCACTGTTCCCCCGAGAGAGGGGATATCACCCCTCCGTATGTTCTTGAGAAAGTGGAGACCGTCCTCCACCCCGGGGAGATTTTCGCCAGGAATTGAAAGAGGCAGGCTCTGGGAATGGCCACAGCCGAAAAATATAGCGTCGTAGTTATTTTTTGCTTCCTTTAGGAACTTGCGAGAAACAGGCTTGCCGCAGTGAATGCGAACACCGAAATCTTGGAGGAGAGATACCTCCTCATTGAGGATATGGGGAGGTAATCGATATAGTGGGATACCCCATCGAAGGACACCACCAGGTTCCTCCAGGGCTTCGAACACATCAGACTCATATCCCAATAGTGCCAGAAAATAGGCGGCGGCCAGACCACTGGGACCTGAGCCTATTACAGCTATTTTTTGTTTTTTTGCCTCCAGCTTATCCAGGCCAAACTTAAGTTCATAGCGACTTGCGGTATCAGCAAGAAAACGTTCTATGGTGTGAATGGCAACAGGTTCATCAAACTCCCTGCGGTTGCACTGCAGTTCACAGGGGTGGTAACAAACACGCCCGCATACGCCAGGGAAGGGGTTTTCCACTAGGATTGTCTCCCACGCCTCCTTGAAAGATCCCTGGGCGGTTAACATTTGAATGCGGGCTATATCCTCGCCACTGGGGCAACCGGCGCTGCAAGGAGAGGTTTTTTCCTCATACTGGGGCCTGAGAAAGCGCCACGAGCCCGTCTTGTTGCCCTCCGTGGTGAGATAGGAACAAGGAATAATCAGTGGAGAGCGATTGGTTAACGGTTGCTGTGAGGCCATGCGTTTTCATCCTCTTTGCATTTTATCTGACCGTGGATAATCTTTAAAATTTCGAAATTCGAAACAAATTCAAGCTGGATGTGAGATGTGAGACCTGAGATCTGGGATACTTGTAAATTCCAGGAAAAATATTGAATCTCATATCACATATCGCACATCCCACATCTATTGATAGGATTTGTTTCGTGTTCAAGTCCCCACCGTCAATGATTTGTTCTCCTCATCAGAGTCCAACACCCTAACTTCTTTATAGGCCATCTCCGCTGCCTTTATGTTTGCCTTTGGCTTGCTCGGTACCTCCTTTTGGATTGCTTTGGAGATTGCTTCCATGCTTGGCATACCCAAAACTCGGGCAAGACCTCCCATCATCGGAGTATTGACAATAGGATGGGTGCGAGTTCCTAAGTTGTTATTGAGGGCAATGTGAGTGGCGTCGACAATGGCTACTTGGTAGTCAGACCATGATTTAAGGTAGGCAGGAGGTTCGGGTCCATTGACCAGAATCCAGCCCCCCGTTTTGAGGCCTAAGGTGACATCAATGGACTCCAGAAGAGTTTTGTCAAGAACGACCACATGGTCGGGGGTGTAAACATTTGATCTTATTAGGATCTCTTTGCGGTCCAGGCGCAAATAAGCTTCTACCGGAGCTCCTCTACGCTCAACCCCAAAGAGAGGAAAGCTCTGCACGTAGTAGCCGTCTCGGAAAAAGGCCTTAGCCAGCAGAATGGTGGCCACCACAGTACCCTGACCACCTCGCCCGTGGAAGCGTATCTCCACCATGCTTGGTTCGTCCTAACTGCTGCAGTTAATCTGGCCAAATACACCGCAGCACAGAGACCAGTAAAAGAAGAGCTAGATTCGGTGAAAGAGAAATGCAAAAGACATACCCGATAACTAGTGGCTGCAAATGGTCAAGATCAACCATTCCAGACCACTACGATTGCTTTCGCCGGTTTTTCCCCAAGACAACGGAAGCTGTGGCTAAGCTCTGATTCAAAATAGATGCTATCTCCAGGCTCTAAAACTTCCACCCGATCAACACTGCGAAACTCGAGGGTACCCTCGAGAACGTGCAAGAATTCTTCTCCCTCATGATTCATGAAAATCATTTCACTGGTGTCCTGGACGGGGAATTCAACCAGGAAGGGTTCCATGTGCTTGTTAGTCTTCTTGGTGTCGAGGGCCTCGTATATATAGTTCACTTCACCCTTGCGGTGGTGAGGCCTTTTCTCCACTCTAACCCTTTCATCGCGCCGGGTGATGGCAATCCTGTCGATTCCTACTTTGTCCTGAAAAAAGTAGGCCAAACCGACGTCGAAAGCTCTAGCCAGTTTGAGCAGGGTAGCCACGGGGGGCACCACGTGATCATTCTCTATTTGTGAGAGGAATGGTTTAGACAAACCTGTTTTGGCAGCAACATCCTGAAGGGTATAATGCTTTTTTTGCCGCAACTCCCTAACTTTACTGCCGATTTTGAGAGCTTTCACCTCCAGACTAATGTCGTCTTGAGATCTATTCATCTTTTCTCCTCACGGTGATAGTTAAAAATCTCAACATAAGTCTGTACTTTTTTCATTTTACACCAACTCTGGTTTGCCTAAAACAAAAACTGTTTGTCTTTGCAAAACAGTGGGGCCGGGCGAGTAAGGGGGATGGTGAGGGGATCTCGGCAATCTTTCGCTATG
>JASFKF010000386.1:0-3342 GCA_050118775.1 Syntrophobacterales bacterium | reverse complement strand
GGGACGCCAACGACAATGTCACCGCTGTTGTGATTGCAACCGAGGAGGGGGAAGAAATCGCTGTAGCCGCCTCGGGCAAAGGCATGGAACTCCTGAAGCTTGAGGAGAAAAATGTGAAAGTGACCGGTTCGGTTGTCACGGATGAAGAAGGCAGGAAAACAGTAAACATAACTAAATATATCATCCAGGAATAGAGCCGGAAAGCTCTTCGTAAGCGTAAATACGGTGAGCCTTTATCAACAATCTTTTGAAAAGTGAGGGGGGGAGGCCCCCCCTCACTTGCTTAGACCTGGACTGGAAAGCTTCCTTAAGAGTTGACCATGGAAGAGAAAAGAATAATTTGTACTCAGTGCGGGAACTTTTTTATCTTTAGCATTCCTCAACAGCAGCGTTTCGCTTCCCTCGGGTTTGATGCCCCGAAGCGGTGTGGGGAATGTCGGAAAAAGAAGATTAAAGATGGTCCTTCACGGCATGAAGTAAAAATGAAGTACAAGCGTAAAAAGTCTGAAGACCACTCGGGGGATGTTTTCGACCACTAGTCATAGTTGCTAAAAGTGGATGGTTAGCTCAAAGTTGACAAGCGCTACCTATTTGCCCTCCTTTTGTCGGCAAAGCAATCTTAGTCTAAATCAAAGGTTTTTGTTTGACATCTCTTTATCATTTTGTTAGCTCATTTAAGGACACAATAAAGGGGTGCGGACACTCTGAATTATGGAATCAAACTTGTCTAAAGACCCGCACAGTAGAAAAGGGTACAAACGAGGCAGCAGTTTGAATTGCCTCGCTAATTGCGGGCAGGGTAGAGGCAATGACCGAAAGAGGATACCAATTGCTTCAGGACACGGTAGAGCGGCTGTTGCGCCGAAATGCCACCTACCATCTGACCAATATTCTCAAAAAGACTCACCCTGCTGACATAGCCTACCTTTTCAAACTTCTAGACGACCGTTCTGCCCACACCGTTTTCAAACTCCTACCCGATGTGGACACCGCCGCTGATGTCTTGTCGGAGATGCACCCCTCTTTCAGGAGCAAATTCATTCAACCTCTGTCCACCGACCGTCTGGTGGAGATCCTTTCTGCTATGGCAGATGACGACGCAGCCGACCTACTCGCCAGTCTCTCCGAGGAGGTACGTGAAAACATCTTAGGGCTCATGTCTTACAAGGACACAGAAGAGGTCTCGGAGCTGCTGAAATACCCGGAGGATTCGGCTGGCCGCATTATGACCACTGATTTTCTTGCCCTGCCAGATAACCTGAGCGCCCAAGAGGCGGTGCAAGAAGTCCGCAAGGCGTCGGCAACCGAGATGGTCTTTTACCTCTACGTGGTTGATGAGGAAAGGCGTCTTTCAGGGGTGCTCTCTTTGCGCCAGCTGGTAACTGCAGCTGATGAGACCAGGCTTTCCCAGATAATGACATCAGAGGTGGTCAAGGTCCATGTCACTACTGACCAGGAGGAGGCGGCGCGAAAGGTCTCACGTTACAACATCCTGGCAGTACCTGTTGTAGATGATAACGATATTCTTGTTGGGATTATAACTGTAGATGACGTCATCGATGTTTTACGGGAGGAAGCCACTGAGGACATTTTGAAAATGGCCGGTACCTCAGAGGAAGAGATTAGTTCTTTTTCAGTGTGGCGCAGTGTTAGGGTCCGCCTTCCCTGGCTTTTCGCAGCCTGGATAGGAGGCGTTGCTGCCATCAAGATAATAGGTGGCTTTGAAGGCCACTTTAGCGAACATATCGCCTTGTTCGCCTCTCTGGCGGCTTTTATTCCAGTTATTATGGGAATGGGGGGCAACATAGGCACCCAAAGTCTATCAATCACCGTCCGTGGCCTGGCTACTGGCAGGATTGATCCCAAATTGCTCTGGAGGGTAGTTTTAAAAGAAATCAGGGTGGGGCTGCTCCTTGGGATAGCTTATGGCTTCCTGCTTGCTCTAGTAGGCTGGTTTTTGAACAACAGCGTAATCTTGGGCGTGGCGGTGGGTGTGGCTATGTGTGCCAATATGACCCTGGCGGCGGTGGTGGGTACTTTCTTACCCCTTATTGCCGTAAAGCTACGCATCGATCCGGCTGTGGCTTCAGGTCCCTTCGTGACTACAAGTATAGACGTCCTCGGCGTCACCCTCTTTTTTGTCACCGCTGCCCTACTCATTCTCAACTGAGTTGACCAGAAGAGCTTAGGGTGTCACCTGTCGAAATATCCGACCTACCCAAGCAAAGCACCGGTTGCTCAGATGCACTTTGCCTCGGAGCTCCCCCCTGTCTCAGGGTAGTCACAGTGTCAATGGCCAAAAGATGACCATCCAAACAATTTTCGGATGAACCTTTAAAAGGGTGGAAAAATCTATGAAGCTCCTTTGTCCTAACAATTGTCCGACTGGTGAAGATGGCAATATTGGTTTTCGCTTGGTAGGTGTACCAGTCAATCTGAGAGATGATTTGACCATAGATATTGGAGGACTCCATTGTTCAATAATTAATACCCTTCAGGGGCTAATACCGGGTGCCAGATTATTATGTGGCAGGTGTCACCAAAAAGCAGTCATGGAAAAGTAAGGTTATCTCACCAAGTTCTCCCGCCCCATATCAAAGAGGAACTTTTGCCTCGACTTTGGTTGTGGCCGCACTGTTGAACAGCAGAAATCGACGCATGAGCATTTCCACTGGTCCTTTGCGGAAACGCTGCAGCCAGTTTTTACAGAACAACAGCGCCACAAAATAGAAAAAGAGACTTGCCCATAGGTTAAAAAAGCGGGGCTCTAGTTCGAACTCTTCAATTATCCACAAGAGAAGAGTGCCCATAATGATATGGGCAACATATAGGGTCAGAGTTGTTTGGCCCACTGAGGCAAAGGGCAAAACCCAGCGGGTGTTGCCATATTTATCCGCCAGTTTCATGATGAGAGCAATAACTACCAAAGCTGTTCCCATAGCCGAAATCATAAAGAGGGGCATGGGATCCCATGATGCTACTTTAAAAAATGGAAGGAGTTTTTCGAAGCCCCTTCCAGGATGGGCAGACGAAGAGAGGTAAATTCCCACCCTGGAGAGCGACTCGGCCAAAACAACAGCTCCAAACCCCGCCAACAGAATCTTTTTATTGAGAGCACGGTCTGAGAAGTCTTGCCGTCCGAGCCACATGCCTACCGTGATGAAAGCCATCCAAGGGATGACAGGAAAGCAACCATTGAAAAAGATGTGACCAATTATTCCCGGTAGATTCAAAAAACCAGCATCAGCAAAGGTATTCAACTCCCAGCTCTTTATAAAATCAAAGGCCAAAAAAACTAGAGGACGGCAGGCCATGATAGCAGCAGTCAGTAGCCAGAGGCTT
>JASFKF010000385.1:0-3343 GCA_050118775.1 Syntrophobacterales bacterium | reverse complement strand
CCTTCCTCGGGAACAACTTATCGCCGTTACTGGTGTGAGTGGCTCCGGCAAGTCAAGCCTGGCCCTGGACACTCTTTATGCTGAGGGTCAACGGCGCTATGTTGAGACCTTCTCGCCCTATGCCCGCCAGTTTCTGGACAGACTTGACAGACCACAGGTGGAGGCCATTATTGGCATCCCTCCAGCCATAGCTATAGAACAAGGAAACCGTATCAAAAGTTCCCGTTCCACTGTGGGCACAATAACCGAACTTGCGGACCATCTTAAACTGCTCTTTGCCCGCACTGGGGTTCTCCATTGTAGGCAATGCGGCAGATCTGTTCAGCAGGATAGCCCTGAGACCATTTGGTCTTCATTGTCGAAGGTCCCGGGAGAAAGCCCGGTTCTGATAACTTTTCCCCTCACCAGCCAGGGTCGCTCCGTTGAGGAGACTCGAAGTTATTTGTGGCGTCATGGGTTCCGTCGTCTCTGGCACCGTGAGAAAATAGTTAATTTGGATGAACAGTCGATTCCTAATGAAGAACATTTTGATGTTTTGGTGGATAGAACTGTGTGGAGTTCTAAAAATAGAAAGCGCATTTTTGACTCAGTGGAACAGGCTTACCATTTCGGCGAGGGTAAGCTCAAGGTGGTGTTCCCCCCTGGGGTCGAGCATCTATTCTCGGCCACATACCATTGTGCTTTTTGCGACATTAATTATCCTTCCCCCTCACCGCATCTTTTCTCCTTTAACAGTCCCTTGGGTGCCTGCGAGACCTGTCGAGGCTTTGGTCGAATTATCGATGTGGACCTCGATCTGGTGATACCAGACAAAAATTTGTCTTTGGAAAAGGGGGCAATCAAGCCGTGGTCCACAGAGCGAATGGAATACTACGATCTCATGAATTTCTGCACCGCGGCGGGTATCCCAACGGCTGTGCCTTTTAACAAACTGACACCAGCCCAACAGGAGTCAATAATCGAGGAAAGTGACGAATTCTACGGGGTCCGCGGTTTCTTTCGCTGGCTAGAAACCAAGACTTACAAGATGCACGTTCGGGTATTTCTTTCCCGCTATCGAGCCTATCTTAATTGTCCGGACTGCGAAGGGAGTCGGTTTCAGCCTCTAACCCTACTTTACCGGGTGGGTGAGATGAACATTGCGGACGTCAACCAGATGCCTATTAATCGGGCTCTGGATTTTTTTCAGCACCTTGCCAGGACAATCGAGGCTGACCCTGCTTCTGCCTTGGTATGCAGAGAGATCATTGCCCGTCTTACATATTTGTCGGAAGTGGGGCTCGGTTATTTGAGCCTGGATAGATCTTCTCGCAGCCTTTCCGGCGGTGAGGTCCAGCGGGTTCACTTGACCCGTGCCCTGGGTTCACCGCTGGTCAATACTCTCTATGTACTGGATGAACCCAGTGTTGGTTTGCATCCTCGGGACAACCAGAGACTGGTAAACATCCTTAGAGCTCTCACACGTCAGCACAACACAGTAGTGGTAGTGGAGCACGACCCAGAGATCATTTGCGCTAGCGACTACCTTGTGGACCTGGGCCCGGGAGCGGGAGAGCAGGGGGGTGAGGCAGTATTTACTGGACCCAGCCATGATGTCGCTTCAGCCAAAAACTCTCGAACTGCCTCGTATCTCACTGGCCGCAGTCGCATCTCCCGTCCAGGAAAAAGAAGAAAACCCCGCTCAGACCGTTGCTTGAATTTACTGGGCATCAAAGCGCATAACCTCCAAGAACTGGATGTACGAATTCCCTTGGGACTCCTAGTTGCGGTAACCGGCGTGTCCGGTTCCGGGAAGAGCACTCTGGTAGAAGAGGTACTCTATCGCAACTGGCTTCGGGCCAAAGGGCTAGCCACTGATTCCCCTGGATACTGTCAAGAGATAAAGGGTTGGGAGCATATCGCTGATGTGGTGCTCATTGATCAGCAGCCCATTGGTAGATCTCCCCGGGCCAATCTCCTTACTTACACCGGAGCTTTGACCCCCATTAGGCATTTGTTTGCCAGGACGGATTTGGCCCGACTAAGGAAATACGGTCCCGGCCATTTCTCCTTCAATGTGCCGGGTGGTCGCTGTGAAGCCTGCGCTGGACAGGGATTCGAGAAAGTTGAAATGCAGTTTCTGGCTGATGTCTATCTGGAATGCGGAGTGTGCAAAGGGAGCCGTTTTAGGGAAGAGATCCTGGAGGTGAGCTACCGAGGTTTTTCCATAGGGCAGGTTTTAGATTTGACCCTTAACGAAGCCATGGACCTCTTTGCAGATCAACCGGGGATCTTGCGTGCTCTTTCTTCCCTGAGAGAGGTGGGATTGGATTATCTCCGCCTTGGGCAGCCCATTAGTACGCTTTCGGGCGGTGAGAGTCAACGCTTGAAGCTTGCCCGCTCCTTGCAAGTAAAGGGTGACAAACATACCCTCATCATCCTGGATGAACCAACCACAGGGCTCCATGCTGATGACACCAAGTTGCTGGTTAAGACCTTGAATCGACTAGTTGATGGAGGGGGCACAATCCTGGTGGTGGAACATAATCTGGACGTTATCCAATCCGCTGACCACGTAATTGATCTAGGCCCAGAAGGAGGAGATGAAGGAGGTGAGGTGATCGCTGCAGGCACGCCAGAGGAAATAAGCAAATCTCCTGAATCCCACACGGGAAGTTTTCTTGCCAAATACTGGGAGTCCACTGAAGAGGCTGTTGCTGTAGGGAAGTTGCCCAGAAGCACTGATGACAATGGGTCAGTGATTATCCGTGGTGCCAGGGAGCATAATTTGAGAAATCTAAATCTGGCTGTGCCTCGCGAGCAACTGGTGGTAATTACCGGCGTGTCCGGGTCGGGCAAATCAACCCTGGCTTTTAACGTTCTATTTGCCGAGGGTCAGCGCCGCTACTTAGATAGTCTTTCGATTTTTGCTAGGCAATATCTGCCTGTTCTGGACCGGCCCGAGGCCGAGGAAATAAGCGGTGTGCCCCCAACCGTGGCTATAGATCAACGGAGCAGTCAAATGGGGCCTCGCTCCACTGTGGCAACCATAACTGAGATCTACCATTACCTTCGCCTTCTGTTCAGCAAGGTTGGAGAGCCACACTGCCCAACCTGCGGTCAGGCTATCAGCGCTATGAGCCCCGAAGAAATAACCAAAGATCTGCGCCAAAAATTCAAAAGTAAGAATTTAGTATTGCTCGCCCCCAAAATAATTGGTCGCAAGGGATTTCACCGCCAGATCCTGGAGCGGGCTGTGGTTCAAGGCTATGACCAGGCGCGCATAGACGGCCAATTATTAACCCTAGATCCTATTCCTAAGTTGAGACGATTTCAGGAACACGATGTGGAGATAGTCATCCGC
>JASFKF010000384.1:0-3345 GCA_050118775.1 Syntrophobacterales bacterium | reverse complement strand
TGCCTACTTATTGGGTTATGAAGAGAGAAAAAGGGAGAATCTAATCCATAAAAGCCTGGGTGGTATCTGTGTTGTCTTGACGCTGGCGGTTTTGGCTTGGGCCGTGTCATCTTCTTTTTATTATCGGTTTTTCGGTTAATGTCCCTATGAACAGAGTATGAGCTTTATTGGTCGACAGTTATCTTTTTTGATATATTTATAAATCTTGCCGAACCCGGATATTAAATGTCTGAAGAAAGGGGAAGTAGAGATGGCAAAGAACCTCGCGCACAAAATTCTAGAAGCACATTTGGTAGAAGGAAGTCTTGTTCCTGGTGAGGAGATTGGTGTCATTATCGACCACACACTACTGCAAGATGCCACGGGTACCATGGCCATGTTGGAATTCGAGGCTCTGGGGCTTGAGCGCATCAGGGCTGAGCTCTCTGCCCAGTATGTGGATCACAATTTGCTGCAAACTGACAATAAGAATGCCGACGATCATGTTTACTTACAGTCGGCCTGTGCCCGGTACGGGATTCACTTCAGTCGTCCCGGCAACGGCATCTCCCATCAGGTTCACATGGAACGTTTCGGAGTGCCGGGCAAAACAATGTTGGGTGCAGACAGTCACACCCCCGGTGCTGCCGGTGTTTCCATGCTGGCCATGGGTGCGGGAGGTCTGGACGTGGCTCTGGCAATGGCAGGCAGACCCTATTATTTCCCCTGCCCAAAAATACTGGGGGTTAAACTCACCGGCGAACTTCCAGACTGGGTTAGCGCCAAAGACGTGATCCTCGAGATGCTGCGGCGCTATGATGTCAAGGGATGTGTGGGGAAGATCATTGAATACTACGGGCCGGGCGTAAAGAGCCTTTCTGCTACCGACCGCGAAACCATAGGCAACATGGGTACGGAGTTGGGTGCTACCACTACGATTTTCCCGTCAGACGAAAACACCCGGACTTACCTGGAATCCGAGGGAAGGGGAGAGGTCTGGGTGGAATTCTCTGCCGATGAAGGTGCTGAATATGACGAGTATGAGGAGATTGACCTCTCCAGCCTGGAACCGCTGATTGCCTGCCCCTCATCTCCTGGCAACGTGGTCCCCGTCCGCGAGGTGGCCGGGATAAAAGTGCATCAGACAATTGTGGGGAGCAGTGTCAACTCTTCTTTTCGAGATCTAATGGTAGTGGCAGAGATCGTCAAAGGACGTATCGCCCATCCGGGTACTTCTTTTCACATCAACCCGGGCAGCAGACAGGTGCTGGAAAATGTGGCTGCCCGGGGCGGAGTTATGAATCTGCTTGCAGCCGGAGCCCGAATCCACCAATCCGGTTGTCTGGGATGCATTGGCATGGGCCAGGCACCGGGTACCGGGCAAGTAAGTCTCCGCACCTTTCCGAGAAATTTCCCCGGTCGGTCGGGCACGAAGGACGACCAGGTCTATCTTTGTTCCCCGGAAACAGCAGCAGCGGCAGCTCTCAAAGGGGTGATAACAGATCCCCGGGACTTGGGCAAAGAGATGGACTATCCTAGGATTAAACACCCAGCGCAATACATCATCGACAAGTCTTCCATTATTTTTCCCTCAGAGGAAGGCTACAAAACCGAAATCGTGCGAGGGCCAAACATAAAGCCTTTCCCACAACTGGTTCCCCTTCCAGAAACACTTGCGGCAGAAGTGGTGCTCAAAGTGGATGACAATATTTCCACCGACACCATTATGCCGGCAGGAAACACGGTCCTACCTTTGCGATCCAATATCGAGGCCATAAGCGAATTCGTCTACTACCAGATTGCCTCAAATTTCCATAGGGAAGCCAAGGAAATTGGGGATGTGATGATCGTTGGTGGTGAAAACTATGGACAGGGATCCAGCCGGGAGCACGCAGCACTAGCCCCTAGATATCTGGGGGTCAGAGCCAAGGTTGCCAAGAGTTTTGCCCGAATACACAAGGCCAACCTGTGCAACTTCGGTATCCTGCCTCTCACTTTCAAAAACTCGGCAGACTACCAGGGACTGAGCAAGGGAAGCAAGGTGGTCTTCCGTGAGATAAGAAAGCGTATAGAGCAGGGGGATACTGAAATCCCCATTGAAGTTAACGGCCAGCAGATTGTCACTCTTCTGGATGTGTCCCAGCGTCAGCGTCAGGCTCTGCTGGCAGGGGGAACTCTGAATTTTGTCAAAAAAGAACTACAATCACAAAACAGCTAACATTTTGGTGTGCAGTCATGGAAGATAAAATACGCTTGGGCATATCCACCTGCCTGCTAGGCGAGAATGTTCGTTATGATGGTGGGCACAAACGTGATCGATTCATCATCGATACACTTGGACAATTTGTCGACTTCGTTCCGGTCTGTCCCGAAGTAGAGTGTGGCCTCCCCATACCCCGCGAATCAATGCATCTGGCGGGTAATCCAGAGTCACCCAGGTTGGTTACCACTCGAACAAAAATTGATCACACCGAGAGAATGGAGAACTGGGCCAGAAAAAGGGTCCGGGAACTGGAAAAGGAAAACCTTTGCGGATTTATTTTCAAGAGTAACTCTCCAAGCTCGGGAATGGAGCGGGTTAGGGTCTATAACGAGAAAGGAGTACCTCAAAAAACCGGGGTTGGCATGTTTGCTCGGGCCTTTATGGATCATTTTCCGCTCATTCCAGTTGAAGAGGATGGGCGGTTGCACGACATCAGGCTGCGGGAGAATTTCATTGAGCGCATATTTGCTCTCAAAAGATGGCGGGAACTCCTGGACCGCAACCAGGCCAGAGGAAAACTCGTCAACTTCCACACGCAGCACAAATTACTCATTTTATCTCATAGCCAGAAACATGCGCGCATTTTGGGTAAACTTGTGGCAGAAGCTAAAAACATTCCCGCGGAACATCTCTATTCGCAGTATCAGATGCTTTTTACGGAAGCACTCAAACTTAAGACGACGATCAAGAAAAATATTAACGTGCTGCAACACATGATGGGCTATTTCAAAAAACAGCTTTCAGCTGACGAAAAACGAGAACTTTTGGAGACCATAGAGCAATATCGGAATGAATACATCCCCCTGATCGTACCAGTTACACTGCTTAAGCACTACGTTCGAAAGTACGAGCAGCCCTATTTGAAACAACAGCTTTATTTAAGCCCCCATCCCGTTGAGCTTAAACTCAGAAATCACGCCTAATATTGGATGTGGGATATGGGATGTGGGATACGGGATACGGAAATAATTGTGGAGCATAACTGCTAAAACCCATCCCACATCCCACATCGCACATCTCACATCAGTTTCGAGGAAAAGCTGTACATGTCTTCTTGGTTAGAAACCTATAAGCCCGTCGCCTCGAGCCGACTACAACTTTTG
>JASFKF010000383.1:0-3365 GCA_050118775.1 Syntrophobacterales bacterium | reverse complement strand
GGGAGCCTATCATTTCCCTGGAAATATTAGAGAGCTGGAATCAATAACTTTCGACGCCGTAAGCAAGCATGTCTCTGGGAAGCTCTCAATGGAGGTGTTTAAATCTTATATTTCCAAGAAGCAACCTGCTCTCAAGCCAGACTCAAAAGGGTTGCCATTAGATGACTCAGCCCCCATATCTTTCTCTGAAAAACTACCCACCCTAAAACAAGTTGAGCTACTGCTGATTGCCGAGGCCATGAAACGCTCCCAGGGCAACCAGGCCATTGCTGCTATGCATTTAGGCATATCTCGGCAAGCATTAAATCGACGTCTGAGACAAGCTGACAAGTAAAGAATGCGGCACTCTTTTGGAGTAATGGAGTAATGAAAAACTAATTCATTTTGAAGTTTGGGCTTTGCCTTTTTCCAACACTCCCGTACTCCAGTGCTCCAAAACCTTAGGGTGCAACTTTTTTTGCATTGTAAACACTCTTTGCTTTATCTTATAACTTGCTGCATTTAATACGATTTTTCTCACTACTCCCGCCTAGCATGTCAATCCTGGTTGCATCCTTACACTTAGAGATTCCTCGCAAGAATCGGCTTCCTAGAGGGGTGATCAGCATATTTTTTTTGAACCCTCACCCCTAAGCAAAAGATTATAACAGCTTGAAACTTCATCATTTATTTATAGCTGAGGGGACAACAGTCCAGTTGGGTCAAGGTGAGTTGCCAAGAAAAACCATCATATGTGGAACAGCCATTGCTCAATGGGAAGGGAAAGACCGCAGGTAAATTTCGACGGACTAGCCCGGATGCTTCATGAATTGCTGTAGCGAGACCGAGAAGATGGGCGTGCCAACTGGCTAACCGTCCCACGGTACCGCGGGATTGGACCCGAGGCGTACCTGAACGGTACGTCGCAGGGTACGACAATCGAGGACGCCAGGAAGAACGGCCATATCCGCGGTCGCAGCAAGTGATTCATGAAGCATCCGGGCTAAGGGAGGGTAAACAAAATGGTGAAAAGTGAGATGGGTAACTCCAGGGTTCACTATCATGTTGGGATTGACGCCGGCTCGGTGAGCCTGAATTGTATGGTGATCAATCACAGAAAAAAAATTGTCTACGAATTCCCTTACAAACGTCACCAAGGTAGAGTGGAGGAGAGAACTGCAGAGCTGATTCAACTCCTTTACCGTAAATTCGGAGAACAATCGATTCGTTCCATTTCCTTCACCGGAAACCACGGAAAGAAGCTCAGCCAAAGGTTTAAAACTTTCTATGAGTTCGAAACCATCAGTCAGGTCCTTGGCGTCCTCCACCTAAATCCTGATGTACGGACCATAATTGTCCTAGGGGGCCAAGACACGGCCCTTTTTCAAGTTAGTCACTCTGGTGAAAACTGGGAATTGGAATATTTCAGTACTAATGGCCCCTGCGCCTCAGGTACCGGGTCTTTCATCGATCAACAGGCTCAGAGATTGGCAACCTCACTTTATGGCAGTGAACAAGATATTTCCCAAGATCAGATCGACTCTATACTGGCCGATTTCATAGAACTCGGCCTCAAAAGCAATAAGCCTGCCAACGTGGCCTGCCGCTGCACCGTATTCACCAAGTCAGACATGATTCATCTGCAAAACAAGGGAGAAAAGCTCGAGGACATCATTTACGGCTTGCACCTAGGAAACGCCATGAACTACATGAGCACTATCGTTTCCAATCGGACTTTGGCAGAGCCCATAGTCTTCGTGGGAGGGCTATCATTAAATCGTCTTCAACTAAAAGCATTCAAGAGTTACCTGCCGAATCTCACCG
This sequence comes from Syntrophobacterales bacterium, assembly GCA_050118775.1. Classification (GTDB taxonomy): domain Bacteria; phylum Desulfobacterota; class Syntrophobacteria; order BM002; family BM002; genus BM002. The sequence continues at coordinate 1,562 of JASFKF010000383.1, read as the reverse complement.
TCCCTGAACACAGTACTTCCACTGGAGCCCTAGGCGTAGCATTGCGCGCCCTTGAATTGGGGAGCGCAAACAGATTGGACTTGGCCAAGCTCGCAGGCTCTGACCAAAGACTGACAGTGCCGACCGCTGCCAAATTAAAACTTGAAAAGACCCTTTTTCAGAATACCAATCAAGTCCAGAGAACGATTTTTTCGACCACTAACAAAGTATATCTGGGCATTGATATAGGCTCCACAACCACCAAATACGTGCTGGTAGATGAGGATCACAAGATCATCCACAAAAAATACGTTCCTACCCAAGGCAGGCCCATAGAAGTAACCAAGAAACTCCTAGAATACATCCAGAGTGACATTGGCGACAGGATTGAAATCGTAGGAACCGCCACTACCGGATCGGGTAGAAACGTAGTGGGAGATTTTCTCAATGCGGATCTGATCATTGATGAAATAACAGCTCACGCCAGAGGCGCAGTTGAAATAGACCATCAGGTGGATACCATTTTCGAGATAGGCGGTCAGGACTCAAAATACATCTATATTGCCAATACCTATCCTCTCGATTTTGACATGAACAAGGTATGTGCGGCGGGGACGGGCAGCTTTCTCCACGAACTAGCAAATAAATATGGAATCAACATAGTGGGAGAGTTTCAGGAAATTGCCCTATCTTCGAAAAGACCGGTAAAACTGGCCGAGAGGTGTACCGTTTTCATGGAGTCGGATCTTGTCTCCTACGACCAGATAGGCATCCCCCTAAAAGATCTGGTAGGGGGACTATGCTATGCCATTGTTCACAATTACCTCAACCGGGTAGTGGGCGACAGGAAAATAGGACAGCGAGTGATGTTTCTCGGAGGCCCCTCTTTGAACAAAGGGGTTGTGGCCGCCTTCGAAAAAGTCCTTGGCCGTGGCCTCCTTGTCCCCGGCCACCGAGAGGTTCTAGGTGCTTACGGCGCCGCCCTGAGTGTCCAAGAGATGATAGGAGCCAAGACCATCAGCAGGAGTAAGTTCCGAGGTCTCGTTAGTGCCATTGCAGACCAGATGAGTTACCGAGAGAAGACATGTCAGGCAGAGCGATTCTGCCACAACCAATGCAAACTAAAAATTTATGATTTTGACGGTCGGCGGTCTATATGGGGAGGTGAATGCGGCCGCTATGAAATTACAAAAAGCAGGGGCGATAAAAAAGAAAACCTCTTTAAAGCTAGGGAAAAACTTTGGGAAAGATATATGGCCGGAGTTTTCGTAGAGTCCAACGCAGAACCTCTCATGGCCATAGACGGACGGCCAACTGTGGGGATGCAAAGGGCCCTCTATGGACATCAAACAGCTATTATGTGGGCTCATTTTTTTGACCGCCTTGGCTTCCGCCTAGTTCTTACTCCACCAACCAACGGTGTAATATCCAAGGCCGGCGTAGAAAGCGTAGCCGCGGAGACTTGCTATCCCGTGAAAATCTCCCACGGCCACATCAAAGAATTGCTCGGCAAGACCAAATACCTCTTTATTCCCAGCATGATTAACATGACCACAAATAAAAAATCGGAAGTCGGCACCTAC
>JASFKF010000382.1:0-3366 GCA_050118775.1 Syntrophobacterales bacterium | reverse complement strand
CTGTTTCCGCTCTTCAGTTTGGTATCCTAACCAGTATTGAGATGGCCACGGCGGTGCTCGTCTATGTGCCTGTCGCATATCTTGCTGATAAGACAACAAAAAAACCTTTCGTGGTCATGACCTTTGTTTTTTTCACTTTATTTCCCCTCACCCTTCTCTTCTGCCATTCTTTCAACTGGCTGGTCTTCGCCTTTATCTTGAGAGGTTTCAAAGAATTCGGTGAGCCCACGCGTAAGGCACTGATTATGGATCTTGCCCCAGAAAACTGCAAGGCAGGTATGTTCGGCCTGTACTATCTGATGCGAGATGTGTTCGTTTCCATTGCAGCCTTCGGCGGTGCATTTCTCTGGCTTATAAGCCCCAAAACAAACTTTTTAGTCGCTTTCTCATTTGGTGTTGCCGGCACCTTAGGGTTTGCCTTTTGGGGAAGAGACTTTCCCGGGGTTGAGTTTCAGAACAAGAGTCTTAACATCGAAAATAACTAAATTTTGGAGGAGACTTAAGTGCCCTTGTTAGGAGCTCATATGTCCATTGCCGGTGGCCTCCATCTGGCTTTCACTCGAATCCGAAAGGTTAAAGGTGAAGCTCTGCAGATCTTTCTGAGTAACCAGAGGCAGTGGAAGACTGCTCCTCTCACTGCCGAGATGATTGAAAACTTTCGTCTGCAATGGCAAAAGAACCGCAGTATTGTTGTGGCAGCCCACGATTCTTATCTCATCAATTTGGCCGCCCCAGACCAGATAACAGTTGAGAAATCAGTAACTGCTTTTGCCGATGAACTGGTGCGAGCTGCCGCACTGGAAATTCCCTTCCTTATCACTCACCCTGGGTCCCATCGAGGTCAAGGTGTAGAAGCCGGCCTCGAAAGCTTCGTCCACAATCTAGACTCCGCCATAACTCTCTCGAAAACCAGCACTGTTTCGGTACTCATAGAAACCACAGCAGGGCAAGGCACCAATCTGGGCTCCAAATTCGAGGAAATTGGTTTGATTTTGAGAGAGTCTCGATACAGAGACCGTCTGGGAGTCTGCTTCGATACCTCCCATGCCTTTGCTGCCGGCTATGACTTTCGCACCCCTGAAACCTATGCAGAAACTTTCTCTCTCTTTGATCAGATAATCGGTTTGCAGCGACTTAAATTCTTTCACCTGAACGACTCCAAACGTTTATTGGGTTCGCGGGTGGACCGCCACGAGCACATCGGCAAAGGGGAAATAGGATTAAATGGCTTTCGTCTGCTCTTGAACGATCCACGTTTTCAAAACCACCCAATGGTACTGGAAACGCCTAAAGGAAAGGATCTAAAGGAAGACAGAAGAAATCTGAAAGTTCTCCGCTCCCTGATCACAGCATAGCCGAGACACCAGAAAGTCAGGGTTAGTTAGAGAACTTTTTTTTGAATTGCTGAGAAAGCTTGACCGCACACAATTCGCCACACATGGTGCAGGTTTCCTCGTCAGAACTTAGACTCACACGCTGCCTGGCCCATTCAGGATCTAGAGCCTGTGACATCATTCCTTCCCAATCCAGCTTTTGGCGATAGATGGACATTTGCCGATCACGCTCTAAGGCTCCCATAACTCCTTTGGCAATATCGGCTGAATGAGCGGCAATTCGGGAGGCCATCACCCCAGCACGGACATCGCTTGCGTTCGGTATGCAGAGATGCTCCGCTGGAGTGACATAGCAAAGAAAATCAGCACCGGCTGCAGCGGCGATGGCTCCGCCAATGGCGCCAGTGATGTGATCGTAGCCGGGGGCGATATCCGTGGTCAGAGGCCCCAATAGATAAAAAGGCGCCCCATCACAGATCTGTTTTTCGATAATCACGTTAGCAACCACTTGATTCAGAGGAACGTGTCCAGGCCCCTCTATGATCACCTGAACTCCCCTCTCTCTGGCTCGTCTGGCCAACTCACCAATGACTATAAGTTCCTCCACCTGAGGTCCGTCAGTGGCATCAACCACGGTTCCTGGCCTAAAACCATCGCCCAAGCTCAAGGTGACATCATAGGTGTAAGCAATGTCCAACAGTACACCGAAATCTTGGTAGAGAGGATTTTCCTTATCGTTCTTCTCCATCCAGTGCATGAGGATGGAGCCTCCTCGGCTGACCATTGGCATGATCCGCTGGAAGTGCTCTAGCCGGCGGACTACTTCCCTGGTCACTCCACAATGGACCGTAATGTAGTCGATCCCTTCAGCACACTGGTCTTCAATACTCCTGAACAGGTCGTCAACATCCATTGTGGCCAGCGGTTTCCTCTCAAGGCGCAACCTGGTTGCCACTGCGTAAATTGGCACTGCTCCGACCATCACAGGAGAACGCTCTAACATTGCTCGGCGTACTTCGACATAGTCCGCACCTGTCGAAAGATCCATCACCGAATCAGTACCAGCAGCAACCGCAACCTTTAATTTTTCAATCTCTTGCTGCACACCACAACAGGGGCCACTGGTGCCGATGTTGGCGTTCACCTTGGTACGCAATCCCTCACCAATAGCTAAGATCTGATCAAATTGGTGTTTTTTGTTCTTCGGAATCACCGCTCGACCGGAAGCAACCAGCTGTCGCAGCTTTTCTGCCTTTACATTTTCAGCTGCGGCTGCCTTCTCCATCTCCGGGCTAATCTTTCCTTGCCTAGCTGACTCTAATTGCGTCATGGTGCTTCCTCCTAAATAAAAAGGCCACTCTGAAAAGAGCAGCCTAAGGAGATGCGCGAAAACTCTCAGCCGATCCCTTCGCCAGTACTAACTGGATCAGGTTCAAGGGGTATGATCTCAGCCCTGCTGGGCACCCCCTCGGCTGCTTATTTAATTTATTATTTTACAGAGACAAAAGGATGTCAATTAGAACATTCAAAAGAGGAAAATACTATACCAGCCACGGTAAACTGGGATCCCGCTACTTGAGCCTGCTGTATAAAAATCTTTCCCGGCAATACCACTGACTGACGGGCACCTCGTAAGATACGCAGTTCGACATTTAAAAATCTGGCCAAATAGGTTATTTTTGGATCTTACGAAAAAAGAAGTAAGTCAGGATTAATGCAAAAAGACAGCTCAAACAAGCTTCACTCCTCAGCCATTCAAGAAAAGATCGATCATGCCCATCACCTATACCAGGTTTGTGGCCATTCATTGATGCAAGATCCCTCCATCCATGCTTTCCTTAGAAAGCTCCGAGACTGCATCGAAAACACGAACCAGACCATGTTGAGCCTCGGGGTTGTAGCCGAATGTAGAAACTGTGAGGAAAAGGAAGGGGGAAGTTGTTGCGGTGCCGGTATAGAGAACAAATATGACGCGGTACTTCTGCTGATAAATCTACTTTTGGGTTGCTCCCTGCATAATCATGAACCTGTT
>JASFKF010000381.1:0-3374 GCA_050118775.1 Syntrophobacterales bacterium | reverse complement strand
GATTTGAGGGTTGCCGTGGCCGATGCCACCATGGGGCTTACGGAAACACGTTTCGCCATTATACCTGGAGCCGGAGGCACCCAGCGTCTACCGCGGCTGGTAGGTACTCCGCTGGCCAAGGAACTCATTTATACAGGGAGGCAGCTTACGGCTCAGGAGGCATTGGCCAAGGGGCTGGTGAACCGGATTGCGGCGAGCGACAAGCTCATGGACGACTGTCTGGAACTGGCCGGCGAGATTGCCAAGGCTGGCCCAATTGCTGTGGCCCAGGCCAAGTTCGCTATCAACAAGGGGCAAGATGTAGAGCTTCACACAGGATTGGCCATTGAAGCCAGCGCCTATGAAGCATGCATTCCAACGGAAGATCGAATAGAAGGCCTTAAGGCGTTCCAAGAAAAACGCCAGCCGACTTATAAGGGGCGTTAGAGTCAGCCGCATAGCGCTATGTTACAGCCGGCAGCGGACAGCTTGCAGCTGACAGCAAAAAATTTTGCCGCCAATTAAAAGTTGCTGCCTGCTGCCAGTTGCCAGTTGCTAGCTGCTAGCTTTATTTTTCTTATGCTCTAGGCGGCGAACGGAGTGAGCCAAGAACATGCAAGAAGACCAGCGTAGCCAGAGGAAAGTAAACAGGGATCATTGGCTTAAGGAAGAAGAGCATTTGGCCCAACGCATCCAGCAGGCCATCAACCCAGGAGGGGAGCGAGCCATAGCCCGTTTGGCCAAGCAGGGAAAAAAACCGGTACGTGAACTGATCCAGGCTCTCATTGATCCTGGGACAGATTTTTTTGAATTAGGGGGGATTTCCGGTTTCGGCATGGATTACCCTGGTGGTGTAAGGGACGTGCCCTGCGGTGGTCTGGTTACAGGTCTTGGCAAGATTCATGGTAACTGGAGTATGATATTTGCCAATGACAGTAGGGTGAAGGCGGGAACCTACTTTCCCATCACTCTGAAAAAGCACATGAGGGGTCAGGCCATAGCTGAGCAGTGTGGCCTCAATTGTGTTTATATAGCAGACTCTGGAGGGGCTTTCCTGCCTATGCAGGCTGATGTTTTTCCAGATGACGGCCACTTTGGCTCCATGTTTTACAATATGGCCCGCATGTCGTCTATGGGATTGAAACAGATTACCCTAAGCACCGGTGGCAATACAGCGGGCGGCGCCTATATCGTTTTCATGGCCGATGAATCGGTAATGATTGAACATCTCGCCTATTCCTTCCTAGGCGGTCCTCCACTAGTAAAGGCTGCAATCGGCGAGGAGATCGACGCCGAGGCCCTGGGAGGTGCGGGGGTGCATGCCAGAATATCTGGGGGTGCAGACCATATATGCAAGGATCAAATGGAGGGTATAGAGAGAGTTCGCGAAATTTTGTCTGAGGAGCATGCCCAAAAGATACATTGCCGTCGGTGGGAAGAGGTACCCCCGGCCGTAGAAGAGGGTAGCATTTACGAGCTTATGCCTGCCAGAGTTCACCAGGCCATCGACGTTGGTAGCATAATTGAATGCTTTGCAGATGGAGTAAAATTTCGGGGATACAAGGGTGACTACGCTCCAGGTCGAGGAGATAAGATTATAACCGGCAAGATCAGAATCAAAGGCATTCCCGTGGGGGTAGTGGCCGCCAATGATTCCGGCATCATTTTTGTGGAAGCGGCGCGCAAAGCAACTGAGTTCATTGTCCGCTGCAGTATGGAAAAGATACCCCTTTTGTTTGTGCAGAATTCACCTGGCTATATGGTCGGATCTGAGGCGGAGCACGGTGGCATTGGCAAATACGGTGCAGACATGGTGCGGGCGGTTTCGAATGCTAGAGTGCCGAGAATACAGCTGGTTATAGGTCCAGACAATGGTGCAGCTAACTATGGGATGTGTGGACGGGCATATCGGCCTCATTTCCTTTTTTCCACTATGCGTGCCAGAACTTCAGTAATGTCCGGACGTTCTGCCGCTGAAGTTCTCCTTAGCCTTGAGAAGAGAAAGCGTCAAACCGAGGGTCAAGAGATGACTGATGCTGAGGCTGCTTCCTTTAGAGACGAACTACTAAAAAAATATGAGTTAGAAGCTCATCCGTTTTACTGCGGCGCCAGACTGTTTAACGACCGCGTGCTTTTCTTTAGGGAAATTCGCGACGCCCTGGCTCTTGCCTTGGAAGTCAGTCTTCTGAGACCCACTCCTGAGAGTACTTTCGGCAATTTTCGTTTTTAACATACCAGTCGAGAGTTCACCAAGAAGGACACGAAGAGCACAAAGAAAAGAATAGTAGCCTCAGTTAAGATATGGAGTGATTATCATATTCACTAAAGAACTCTCTTTGTGTTCTTTGTGACCTATTTGGTTGAATTTTTTCTTCAGGGTTTGATGACGATGGAAAGGAGACTCCATGAGCCTTAAATACCCCTCTAAAGTGGTAATCGGTGATATCAGTGTGCGGGATGGGCTCCAGCACGAAGAGAAGTTTATTCCAACTAGGGCCAAGCTCTGGTTGGCAGAGCAACTAATTCTTGCAGGGTTTAAGCGGATAGAGGTGACGAACTTCGGTAATCCTAAGGGGATGCCGCAGTTCGCTGACGCAGATGAACTCATGGAGCTTCTCTACAAGAGTAAGCTGGTTGCTGAGCGGATCAAGGATGTTGAAACGACAGCGATCACCATAAGGGAAAGGGCAGTGGAGAGGGCAGTATCTTCTCGACAGAAAGGGTTTGGGCCAGATCGCATCCTCATGATGGTCTCCACCAGTGAATCGCACCATAAAGTGAATTCTGGTCTCTCTCTGAAAGAATACTGGAAGATGGCTGAGAAATATATCCAGTTAGCCCACGACAGCGGTCTAAAAGTATGCGGAACGGTGAGCACCATTTGGGGTTGCCCCATAGAAGGACCTACTGACACCAAGAAGGCTGTTGAATTTACTCGTCGGTGGTTGGACATCGGAGCGGATGACGTTGAACACGCGGATCATGACGGCTCTGCCTCGCCCAACAAGGTATATGATTATTACAGCATGGTTTTGGACGCCTTCCCAGATCCCAAGCTCCACGTGGCCCACTTTCATACCACAAGAGGGTGGGGCCTGGCCAATGTACTAGCCGCCTTGCAAACTGGTATTACCCATTTTGAAGGCACCCTGGGCGGAACTGGAGGCCAACCGGCAAATTTTGTTGATGGTGTCCCGGTGGCAGGAACGGGTGTTTATTACTACAAGGACCCCACTATAACTGGCTTGGTCTCTGTGGAAGACATGGTGGTGATGATGGATGAAATGGGAATCGATACCGGGGTTGATGTAGATCGAGTTTTGGAAGTTGGCCGGGCCATGGAGAAAATACTTGGTCGGCAACTGCGTTCCGAGACGGTGCATACTGGCCGAGTA
>JASFKF010000380.1:0-3376 GCA_050118775.1 Syntrophobacterales bacterium | reverse complement strand
GTACCCACGGAAGGAAGTGGATCGGGGGTTATTGTTAGTAAATCTGGTCACATCGTTACAAGTTATCACGTGGTCCAAGGCAGCAGTCATCTAGAGGTAACACTCGCTGACGGTAGCCGGTGGCAGGCAAGTGTGGTTGGCACTTCTCCCCGCAATGATCTGGCAGTGATCAAGATTGAGGCACCGCCGAAACAGCTCAAGCCTCTGCAGCTTGGTTCTTCTGCGAGCCTACGGGTAGGGCAGAAAGTCCTAGCAGTTGGTAACCCCTTTGGTTTGGGACAGACGCTGACCACGGGGACCATCAGCTCCTTGGGGCGCGATGTTCGAATCAGCCAAGATGTGGTTATTGAAAAAGTCATTCAGGCTGACGCTGCCATCAATCCAGGAAATTCTGGTGGACCCCTTATAAATTCTGATGGCGAGGTAATAGGTATTAATACTGCCATTTTCAGCCCAACCGGCACTAGTGTAGGAATTAGTTTTGCTATTCCAGTGGACACGGTCCGGAAGATTCTACCAGGCATGGTGTCCCTGTGGCCCAAACTGGCGGCTTGGGTTCTGGCCGTGATTTTGTTGGCATTCTTTCTGAGGTGGTTTTGGCGACGCCTTCAACCAAGAGTCTAGTAGGGATTTAGAAGGGCTTAACCACAAAGTTCACGAAGGACACAAAGGGAAAGCAACGTTGATTTCTGATAAACTTCACCCTCTGTGCTCTTTGTGCTATTTGTGGTGAAATATCAGTGGTTTGCTGGGTTGATAAGGCCCACATCAGAATAACTGGGAGGAACATGAAGGTGAGATTTTCGAGAGTGGTTTTCGTCAGTTTGTTCGTGGGCCTATTACTTGCTCAAATGAGCACCGGCATGGCTGGTACTGAAGACGAGCAAAATAATATTGAAATTTACAAAGCAGCGGCACCTGGAGTGGTGAATATAACCACTGTTTCTGTGGAGCGGGACTTTTTCTTTAATATCGTTCCCCGGCAGGGAGCAGGCTCAGGTTCTATAATTAACCAGGACGGCTATATCCTAACCAACTACCATGTGATCCAGGAAGCTCGCCGCCTTGAAGTAACCCTGGCGGATGGCAGCAAATGGGAGGGAAAGCTCATAGGAACGGATCCGGACAACGACTTGGCTGTGATTAAGATAGACGCTGCTTCCAGCAAACTAACCGTCATACCTGTGGGTGATTCCGACAAATTGCTGGTGGGACAAAAAGTTCTTGCCATCGGTAACCCTTTTGGCCTGGGGCAAACCCTGACAACGGGAGTAATCAGCTCTTTAGGAAGAACTTTGCGGGCTGACAATGGTACACTCATTGAGGACATTATCCAGACCGATGCTTCCATCAATCCGGGAAATTCCGGCGGGCCGCTGCTGGACTCGAGCGGCAACCTAGTGGGTGTAAATACAGCTATTTTTAGTCCCACAGGGGCCTCGGTGGGCATTGGTTTTGCTGTCCCGGCCAATACTGCCAAGCGTATCATTCCGGAACTTATAGCCCGGGGCTATTACGCCTACCCCTGGATAGGAGCGAGTGTCACCAACTTACTGCCTGGAGATGCCAAAGCCTTGGATTTCGCGGTAGATCGTGGGGCCCTGATCGTAGAAATCGTCCGCGGGGGCCCGGCGCACAGAGCTGGATTGCAAGGCGGGAACCAGAGGGTGCGATTGGGCAATCGCATTGTCATTGTGGGGGGCGACGTGGTAGTGGGGGTGGATGGTCAGCCGGTTGATTCTGCCGATGGTCTCATTAGAATCATTAGAGAAAAACGTCCAGGCGACCTGCTCAACTTGGATGTGTACCGCGGAGGTCTCTATCGTCAAGAGGTTCTGGTGCGACTTGAGGAAAGACCCAGAAGGCGCTAAACAACTCGGAACGGGGAACGGGGAAGGCGGAATTAAAGACAAAACTGATTTGAATCGCCTTGTAGAAATATTCCGCGTTCCGCGTTCCGAATTCCGAGTTGGAGTTCCTAGTTGGGTAACCACTTTCCAAAAGACAACCTAAGAAACCTTAGAAGCTTGAGATGATAGGAGAGGACTGAAAAGTGCCCGAACTACCTGAGGTCGAAACAATTCGCCTTGGTCTCATTCCCCGTCTCGTAGGCTGCAGGATTAATCGCGTGGTGCTCAGCAATCGTAGACTCCGATTGCCCGTGCCCCGGGCAAAGCTCAACCGCTGGGTCCAGGGAAGCCAAGTGAAGAGTATTGCTCGCCGTGCCAAGTACCTGCTGGTAAACATGGACAGCGGGGCGGTTATGGTGCTGCACTTAGGAATGACTGGCCGACTGGCTTTTTTTGCAAACGGAACCCCTAGAAGAGCTCACGATCATCTTCGTTTCCTTTTGGACAGCGGCCTGGAACTGCGCTTCAATGATGTACGGAGATTCGGCTCAGTTCAGGTACTAGCTCCCGAGGATCGAGAATCTCCTCAGCTCTTTGCTGGCTTGGGAGCCGAACCCCTGGGACCAGATTTTTCAACCCCTTACTTGATGAGTAGGGCTCGCAACAGGACCAAGCCTATTAAAAATTTCCTTATGGACGCAACAGTGGTAGTAGGTATTGGTAATATCTATGCAAATGAAATACTCTTTGCTGCCGGAATAAAACCCACTCGCCCAGTGGGGAGCATGGGAAAGGCGACCTGGGATAGGATTGTTGAGGCCAGCAGACAGGTACTGGAGAAGGCCATAGCCTGTGGTGGAACCACCATTTCAGATTATGTGAACAGCAGCGGCGAAGCAGGTTACTTTCAGTGTGAGCTCAAGGTCTATGGGCGTGGCGGCGAGGTGTGCCAGAGCTGCGGGAGCAAGATTGCCCGGGTGGTACTTTCTGGTCGTGCCAGCTTCTATTGTCCTAGATGTCAGAAGTAGTATTTTTTGTCACGGCTGGCATAAAATACTAGGCACTAGGAACTAAGCACTAAGCACCAAAGACATGAAAGTAGTGCCTAGTGCCTAGTAAGTGATTTTTGCGTCGTTGGTGAGAGAGATTTTATGAAACATCGGCGAATTTGGAGTAAGCGCTCCATAATCCTCATAATCCTAATTCTCCTGGCAGGGATAGTTAGCGGTTCTGCAATAGGGGCTTTTTTGACCCTTAGCCACGACCTTCCGCGCATCCAGGAATTAGAGGATTTTCGCCCCAGCTCCGTGACCACCTTGTTGTCTGCGGAAGGCAAGGTTTTGGGTGAATTTTTTGTGGAAAAGCGTGTACCGGTGGATCTGGAGGAAATTCCACCTTACCTCAGAGAGGCCGTGGTGGCCACGGAGGATCGACGTTTCTACGAGCACGCCGGCCTGGACTGGCGTGGCATTAGTAGAGCCATCCTCAAAGACATCCGTGCAGGTCGTTTTAAAGAGGGGGGTAGC
>JASFKF010000379.1:0-3381 GCA_050118775.1 Syntrophobacterales bacterium | reverse complement strand
AAGATTTTCATATAATTATATACATTTCCTTTGTGAGCTTTGTGCACTTTGTGGTGAATGACTAATCCTACCTATCCTGCCACATCGTCGTGGGAAAATTCCAATCTTCCTTGTCCGGGTGTTATTTCATGGCTCCCCTCAATGTGAATGTTCGCCGAGTATCGGCTCTCCAGTTTCAGAATTTCCGCTCGTTTCCTGTTTAAAAGATAATCGGCTACTTCATTGGAAAAATAGCCGTGAACCTGATTTACCTCTCCGCGGCTGAGCTCCAGCCAGATTTTGCGCAAATAGGAAAGGGCGGTTGCTTCAGTGGAGCGAACCACTCCGGCGCCGCCGCAGCGGCTGCAAGACACATAAGAACTGGATTGCAGTGAAGGGCGAAGTCTCTGGCGTGAGGCTTCTAGCAGACCAAACTTGCTTATTCGGCCCATTTCTGTTCTGGCCCGATCTTTCTTAAACTCTTCCCGCAGTGTCCTTTCCACCTGGCGAATGTGCTTGCGATCTTTCATATCTATGAAATCAATGACTATCAGCCCCCCCAAGTCACGGAGCCTTAACTGTCGCGGCACTTCCACCGCTGCTTCTAGGTTAGTTTTAAATGCTGTTTCTTCCAGTTCCCGCTCCCGGCTGTATCTACCGGAGTTGACGTCCACGGCTACCAGGGCTTCGGTAATGTCTATTAGCAGGGAGCCTCCAGATTTCAGGGGAACCCTGTTGCTAAAGATAGTCTCAATCTGGTTTTCCAGTTGATATTCGGCAAAAATAGGCCGTTTCTCCTTGTAGGGTTTAACCAGCCAGCGATGGCGAGGGGAGACCACAGCCATAAAGTCCTTAACCCGTTTATAGACTTCCTTGTTGTCAACCAGAATCTTTTTGATCCCAGTGGTGAAATAATCTCTGATTGCTCGAATAGTAAGATCCCTTTCCTGATAAAGGAGGGCTGGAGCTTTCACCTCTTGTGCCCTTTCCTTAATATTATTCCACAGCCGAAACAGATAGCCGAAATCCTTGGATAACTCGCGCTTCGTTCGGTTCTCACCAGCAGTGCGCACGATGAGATGGATGCCCTCGGGCACCTTAAGTTGGCTGATTATCTTTCGCAGCCGCTGACGCTGTTGTTCGTCTTCGATTCTTCGGGAAATGCCTCCGTGTTTGCTACCAGGCATAAGGACAAGATAACGGCCCGGAAGAGAAATATAGGTGGTGAGGAAGGCTCCTTTGGTGGGTGTAGCTTCTTTCACTACCTGGACCATGAGTTCCTGGCCCGGCCGAAGGACGTCTTGGATACGAGCCCGTTTACCTTCGGCAGGAGGCTCTTGTTGGTAATAATCAGGGTGAATCTCATGTAGCTGAAGGAAGCCGTTTTTTTCAGAACCGAGGTTAACGAAGGCGGCCTGGAGGCTGGGTTGAATATTTTCAACTACCCCCTTGTATATGTTGCCCACGGTGTTTTCACGGGTGGTGGTCTCAAGGAAAAATTCCTCTAACTCTTTTCCTGAGACGATTGCCAGACGATATTCCTCCGGTTCGTCGGCATTGATTAGCATTTGTCGTCCCATGTCGCAATTACGCCTTGATTACGGCAGCTCACTCCCTTCACAAAAACTGAGTCACACTCGTACGTTATCTGGACGGTGAATACTCAGAATTAACTTTAGGATAAGATAAACCAGGGGTGGGGTGATTGCAAGGGAATTGCGCTTTGCGCAATTCCCAGCCGGCAGCTTGCAGGTGGCAGAAAAATGGTCTGGGGCCAAGCAAGAGTTGCTGCCTGCTGCCAGTTGCTAGCTGTTTCTAGGCGCTTTGCGCTAAGCGCTTCTTTTGATGCTGTGCTGCTTGGTACATAAAGGTGCGAACTGCTGCCCCGAGGTTGGGTTGGTAGGTTCCGTCGTAGGCGGCATCAATGTAAGGGATTTGCATGCGGTCAAGGAGAGGTTTGAGAACTGCTGAACACATGGTGCTGGGCATGCAGGTGAAGGGAAATACGTTGACGATGCCATCAAAGCCGTGGAGGCAATATTCCAAAGCTCCCCCGATGCTCAGACCGGCTTCGGTTCCCACCTCAAAAGAGAAGAGGCGACCGTTATCAAGTTGCTTTTCAAGTTTATCAATCTTGTGATCTTCGTAAATGTGGAGGTGCTTCTTCACCCGGCGATAAACCTGATCCATACGGAAATACTGGTAAGTTAGTTCAATGCGGTTACTTAGCCATTTTCGCAAATGTTGGCTCAGTGACTTGAGGTCACGCTGTCTCAGAGCCAAGAGGGCTTTCCTCTCGGCCTTCTTCATATTGTCATAAGAAACATAGTTCACCCACTCGGCGAGAGAGGCGTTAACCACCTCACCCCCATAGCTCTCCAGGAGCTTGATAAGATCTTGGTTTGACTTGGTGTGGCTGCGCAAATAAATTTCTCCCACCATACCTATGAGCGGTTTTGGTGGAATGGTGGGCTCTATGATATCCTGGGCTTTACCAACTGCCTCTTCTAAAGTTCTGTAGATTTGCTGGAACCTCTTCTTGCGGCCGTGTATTTCCACTGCCAGACACATATTGTCTAAGGTTTTTTCATAATAGGCTTCGGCCTGGCCTTTCTCCTTCTCGTATGGACGAGTGCGCCAAAGCATTCGATCTAAAATATCACTGATGACTATGGCCACATAAGCACTTCTTCGGAAGTGCGTCTTCTCCTCCGGCTTCATTAAGCCGCCTACAGAATAGGAGTCATCGGCGGTGAGGGAGGCAATGCGGGTCTTGCTAAAACCATCCATGGAGTCCAGGATGATTCGGTGCAACTTGTTATACATGCCAAATCGGCATGGTCCCCCAGCTTCGGCCATGAAGTAAAGATAATTTTCAGGGTTGAAACCTTCTCCGAGGCGCTCCTTTTCGCGCTCCAAATGGTAAAGGACATCTCCCAGGGTGATCTGACAAGGAAAGCATTCTTTGCCAGAAGTGTACTGCTTGCCCAGTTGCAAATCTTTGTATGTTTCCATTACTTGAGCGTCGATGCCGAAGCTCCGCATTGCAGCAGCAACAAGCAAGCTGCCGGAACGCCCCATTTCTGGTAAGAGTACGGTCTTGTTGGCCAAGCTGAATTTGCCGACCTTAGCTTTCATTGATTCAAACTGACTCATGGCTCACTTTACTCACCGCCAAGCGCAAAGCGCCAAGCGTTTGGTAAACAGTAAACGGTGAACGGTAAACGGATCATGTACCGGCTTCACAACTGTTCACCGTTTACGCTTTTTTCCCCTATACGCTAACCGTCTTTGACGACGAACTACAGACGACTGAACTAGGAAGCGCAACACTTTGTTTCCTGCCAACTTCTAATGGTCTGGCTGTGCTCGTTTTGAATCACATTCTTAAATGCCTCAAGC
>JASFKF010000378.1:0-3385 GCA_050118775.1 Syntrophobacterales bacterium | reverse complement strand
AGATTGATAAGATCAAAGGGCTCAACATAACCATAGTCACAACAGCCAGAACCGATGAAGAGGGTAAGGCGCTGTTGAAGATGATGGGTATGCCATTCAGGAACTGAGTCCATGGAGGCACAAGTTTAAAGACAAACTTACTTGCTCAGCAAGTAAGCGCTGAGTGAGCATATTTCTGATGTGAGAATTGCTGTAGAATTTTTATTTCACTCCGAATCGGAGCACTGAGAGGACAGAGGAGGTAATCTTGGCGAAAAAGTCGCTTATTGCCAAAGCAAAAGGAAAACCTAAGTATAAGGTGCGGGCATACAATCGCTGCCCTCTTTGTGGGCGCCCAAGGGCCTTTCTGCGCAAGTTCGGCATCTGTCGCATCTGCTTCCGCAGTATGGCTCTGCGGGGTGAACTTCCTGGTGTCATAAAGTCAAGCTGGTAGCAAAGGAGCATCTCCATGGTAATGACGGATCCCATTGCAGATTTTCTAACCCGGATTCGAAATGCATGTATGGCAAACTATGAAAGGGTGGATGTTCCTTCCTCCAAGATGAAGCTGAACATCGCTAAACTGCTAAAAGAAGAGGGCTACATCAAGAACTACAAGCTCGTCAAGGACAAGAGACAGGGTACCTTGCGCTTGTATCTGAGATACGATGACAAGAATGTACCAATTATCGCTGGCTTGGAGCGGATTAGTAAGCCGAGCTGCAGGGTTTACGTTCGGCACGACAAAATTCCCTACGTACTCAATGGATATGGCACGGCAATCCTCTCCACTTCCAAAGGTATCCTGACTGACCGGGAGGCTCGCAAACAAAAACTCGGTGGTGAGCTCCTCTGTAAGGTGTGGTAGAAGTTGCTAGGGAACCTGGATCCGTTGAGGAGGATCTTTAATGTCTCGTATTGGTAAACAACCCATTCAGCTGCCATCAGGCGTGAAGGTTAATCTCCGTGGTTTGGAGATTGAAGTCACCGGAACCAAGGGTACGCTGAAACGTGAACTTCCATCTGGGGTGATGGTGGAAGTTACAGATGGAAATATTTTGGTAAGTCCGGAGGCTACGAGAAGTAAAAAGGCCAGAGCACTACAGGGTTTGGCTCGGACCCTGATCAACAACATGGTGCTTGGGGTAACTAATGGTTATACCAAGGTGCTGGAGATCACTGGTGTTGGTTATCGTGCCGATGTTAGGGGCAATACTCTACATCTGAGTCTGGGCTATTCGCACCCTATTGAGTATAAATTGCCCAAGGGTATAGAGGCTGCAGTGGACAAACAGAACCGCATTACTCTTAGCGGTATCGATAAAGAACTTTTAGGCATGACTGCTGCCAATATCCGCGACTTTCGTCGCTGCGAACCATACAAAGGTAAAGGAATCAAATACGCCGACGAGGTCATACGGCGCAAAGTGGGCAAAACGGGAGTAAAATAAGCTAGCCTTCAGCGATCAGCTGTCAGCTCTCAGGTGACTCGCTGATCGCTTAGAGCTAAAAGCTGATTGCTATATAGGTGAAGAAACATGGGATCGAAATTAAATCCTAGGCAGGAAGCACGTCTTAAAAGAAGAAAACGAATAAGGAAAAAGATATCTGGAAGCCCGGAGCGACCAAGGCTCAGCGTCTTTCGCTCTAGTAAACATATATATGCCCAGGTGATCGACGACTTAAACGGGGTGACTTTGGTTGCTGCCTCCACCTTGAATCCTGAGATTCGAGAACAAGAAAAGGTCAAGGGTAAGATGGAGGACGCCAAGCGAGTAGGCAAGATGATCGCCGGCAAGGCCAAGGCACAGGGTATAACAAGAGTGATATTCGATCGCAACGGCTTCTTGTATCACGGCCGGGTACGCGCTCTTGCCACCGCGGCCAGAGAGGCGGGATTGGAGTTTTAGGAGCTGTCAGCTATCAGCAGTCAGCCCTCAGCCCTCAGCAACTCAGAACTGATAGCTGATTGCTGGACGCTGACTGCTAAAAAAGGAGAGATTCTCTTGTACGAAATGGACGCAAAGGAGCTGCAGTTAATTGACAAGGTCGTTCATATTAGCCGTGTGGCCAAGGTGGTCAAAGGTGGACGGCGTTTTAGCTTCAGTGCCATCGTAGTAGTGGGTGACGGGCAGGGTTCAGTAGGGGCTGCCCTGGGTAAGGCGAACGAGGTACCAGAGGCTATCCGCAAAGGTGTGGAGATGGCCAAGAAGAACATGTTCAAGGTACCTTTGATCAATAACACGATTCCCTATGAGATTCTCGGTAGGTATGGTGCAGCTAGTGTGCTGCTGAAACCAGCCTCTGAAGGAACCGGTGTTATTGCTGGAGGGGCTGTTAGGGCAATTATGGAAGCAGCCGGTGTGCATAATATTCTTACCAAGTGTTTGGGTTCAAACAATCCTCACAATGTGGTTAAAGCGACGATTGAGGGATTGAGCCTGCTCCGCAGCCCAGAGGAGATTGCCAAGAGGCGTGGCAAAAACCTCGAAGAGATGAAGGCATAGATTCAAAAACGCAAGTGTTAGGCACAATCGGAGTCATAGACAACCGCAGAGAGCATGAAGAATATCAGATGTGAGATGTGAGAAGTGAGATATGAGATCATACAGTCATACCTCTTCTCGCATCCCATATCTCACATCACATATCTCAAATCTCCTGCACTCTTTGTGGTGACATAATTCGTTGCACTGGATAGAGGAAGGCAGTAGAGGGTAAAGAATGGCAAAGGAGATCAAAGTTAAACTTGTTCGCAGCTGGGTAGGCAGACCGGAAAAGCATCGGAAGATTCTCAAGAGCCTTGGCCTCACCCGAATGCACAAGACTGTTACCCTTTATGACACGCCCCAGATCATAGGGGCAATTCGCAAAGTTAAACACATGGTTGAAGTATCTGAAGCCTAACCATTAGCAAAGCTGAGATCAAACAGGATAAAGGTAACGGGATAGAAATGAGACTGGATGAACTAAAACCGCCTCGGGGAGCGAAGAAGAAAGGCAGGCGAGTTGGGCGCGGACCGGGTTCGGGACGTGGCACAACAGCTGGTCGAGGCACTAAGGGCCAGAAATCTCGCTCAGGAGGGGGCGTGCCCCCCGGGTTCGAGGGTGGCCAGATGCCCTTGCAGCGTCGTCTTCCTAAGAGGGGTTTCTATAATCCCTTCAGAAAGATTTTCGCTGAGATCAACGTCAGAGACCTTGAGCCATTTGCTCCCGACAGTGTGGTGGATGAAGAGATTCTTCGACAGAGCGGTCTGGTTAGGGGAAGGTTTGATGGTGTGAAGTTGCTTGGCAATGGAGAGATTGACAAGCCGCTAACGGTGAAGGTAGACCGCTGCAGCGCTGGGGCGCGTAAGAAAATTGAGACTGCAGGAGGCAAGGTGGAGGAAGTTTGAGACCCATTACT
>JASFKF010000377.1:0-3389 GCA_050118775.1 Syntrophobacterales bacterium | reverse complement strand
TAGCGATGGGGGCGGCGAGATCATTATCATCATAAAGTCGGGAGGCTGCCCCTTTCACCTCTTCTAGGGAGTGGTCAGTTTCTAAGAGAAAATTATGACGAGCCTGTTCTGTGAGGACAACGTGGCTTTCATAGCCAAGTTCTTGCAGTGTCTTGAGCATCTCCAAGCCGTAGATTACCCCACTGGCACCTGATATTCCCACCACCAAACGCTTGGAAGAATTGTCCATGGGTCCTTCCTAGAAAATTCAATTTCGATGTGAGCTGTGAGATGTGGGATACAAAATCCCAGACTTAAACCAAGCCTCTTTGAGGCCTCTACCACTCAACCCTCACTGTGCTTTCGTTTCTTGGCCGCTTCGATCAGCTCAACTAAAGAGACGATCTTTTCTTTGGGTGTCTTACCAAAACAGCGACCCCATTGTTCCTCCGTAAGCTTTGCCCGAAGGTGGGTCTCCACGTCAAAGTAGGGTTGCCAGCACAAAATAGTTCGCGGACAGGGAATATCGCCACCCTCTTTTAAACAGTAAACAAGGGAGACCTCACCCCCAAGCCTGGGACATCTGATTTCCAGTTGGCCATTGAGTCTTTTTTTCATTAGCCCTGTCCTTATGAGGGCCCAATTAGCCTTCCGATTCAGTCTCTGTGGAATAATGGAATTCTGGAATGGTGGAATATTGGGGAAAGACGATAACACCCATCATTCCACCTTTCCATTGCTCCTATATTCCGACTGCGGAGCGCAGAAGAATAGCTGGTTAGCCCGTATGCTCCATGAGTTGATGTCGCGAGATCCTGGAGATGGGCTAAGGTTTGGGGAACTGTTCAATTGTCTGCAACGCCCTGCGGATCTCCTCTTCTGGAAGTGCATAATTTGTCAGCTGACCTGAGAGAAAGGCTTCATATGCCGCTAGATCAACCAAACCATGACCGCTCCAGTTGAAGAGAATCACCTTCTCTTTGCCCTCTTCCTTGGCCCGCTCCGCTTCCTGAACAACCGCAGCAATTACATGGTTGGTCTCCGGGGCTGAAATGAATCCCTCGGTGCGGGCCCAGTTCACTCCCGCGGTAAAGGTTTCTAACTGGTTGAAAGCCCTGGGTTCGATAAGTCCCTCTTTGGTCAGATGGCTCACGGCAGGGGCCATTCCGTGATACCTGAGACCACCAGCATGGATGGGGGCTGGGACAAAATCATGGCCGAGGGTGTGCATGGGCAACAGGGGTGTTGTCATGGCAGTATCTCCGAAATCATAAGCAAAGGGCCCGCGGGTCATTGTTGGGCATGAGGTAGGCTCAGCGGCTACAACTGATACTTCTTTTCCGTGGATTTTATCCCGAACAAATGGCAGGGCGATTCCGGCAAAGTTGCTTCCCCCTCCAGCGCATCCCATAACCACGTGGGGATACACCCCGATCTTTTCTAATTGTTTCTCTGCCTCAAGCCCGATTATAGTCTGATGGAGAAGCACATGATTCAAAACGGACCCCAGGGAGTAGCGAGCCTTCTCGTCAGCAACAGCATCTTCAATGGCTTCGCTTATGGCGATGCCCAGACTGCCAGGGGAATCGGGGTTTTCGGCCAGTATCTTTCTTCCTGCCGCGGTCAGGTCACTAGGGCTGGGAACACAGTTGGCGCCCCAGGTCATCATCATCAACCGGCGGTAAGGCTTTTGTTCATAACTGACCCTCACCATGAATACCCGGCATTCTAGGCCGAACATCTGACACGCCATGCTGAGCGCGCTGCCCCACTGCCCTGCACCGGTTTCGGTGGAAAGACGCTCTATGCCAAAAGCTTTGTTGTAATAAGCCTGGGCAATGGCAGTGTTGGGCTTGTGGGAACCGGGCGGGCTAAACCCTTCGTTTTTGTAGTAAATCTGCACCGGTGCATCCAGCAGTTTTTCAAAATTTCGCGCCCGGTAAAGCGGTGTGGGGCGGTAGAGTAGATACTTCTGCAAGACCTCCTCCGGGATGTCTATCCACCTTTCGCCGCTTACTTCCTGCTCTATGAGGTTCATTGGGAAGACTGGCGCCAGGTCATCAGGACCCACTGGTTGTCCTGTTCCGGGGTGAAGCGGTGGGCTCATGGGCGTTGGCATATCAGCTAGGATATTGTACCACTGCCGGGGAATATCGCTCTCGTCCAAAAATACCTTTACCTGCTCCATAACTCCTCCTTAGTAACTGGTCACAAGGATGTGAATAAAGTATTGAGATCGCAGAGAAGCGCAGCGGATAACACAATCAAAAGCTACTGATGTGAGATGTGAGATCTGAGATGTGGGATGTGGGATGTGGGATGCTCAATCCTAGAAGAAAGTCTAAGCACACATCACACATGGCACATCAAGCTTTAGACTGTTTTGGCTTTAAAATACTTTTTCTATTTCCCCACTCTAGCTTCTCTTCGTCTAAAATCCCTGCGGCTAACTAAAGTGAACTTATACTCCTCAGAGACTTAAAATAGTGGCCGCAAAAATCACCATGCTGATCAAGCCGTTCATGGTAAAGAAACTGAGATTGACCTTCGAAAGATCCTCTGCTGAAACGATGAGATGTTGGGTTATCAGGAAGGCCAAGATGAGGACAAGTCCCAAATAGTACGCTGGGCCCAGCCCGGCCATTAAGCCCACGGTAACCAAAAGCACGAAGGTAATCAAGTGGCAAAATTCCGAAATTTTGAGTGCTCTGCCAATACCCCATCTTTGCGGGATGGACTTGAGCATATGGTTGCAGTCAAATTCATAGTCCTGGCAAGCATAGACAATGTCGAAGCCTCCTATCCAGAAAAGTACCGCCGCCCCGAGAAGAAAAGCAATCGGGTGGAAGCTGCCCGCTACTGCCAGCCATCCCCCAAGGGGTGCAAGTCCGATTGCGGAACCGAGGAACAGATGACTGAGCCAGGTGAATCTCTTGGTAAATGAATAGAAGAAGGTGCATGCCAGTGCTACAGGTGAAAGAATAAAACAGAGTCGATTCAGTTGATAGGCTGCCAAAATAAACACCGCGGAAGAAACCGCTACGAATACCCAAACCTCGGTTTTCTCCAGTGCACCCCGAGGTATTTCTCGATTGCGCGTTCTCCGGTTTGCAGAATCTATGTTAGCGTCAACCAGACGATTGAAGGCCATGGCTGCACTACGTATACCCACCATAGCTACAAGGATCCAGAAAATTTGTCTGGAGCTGGGGTAGCCTCTTGCGGCCAGAAAGGCCCCCATAAAGGCGAAGGGTAGGGCAAACACTGTGTGTTCAACTTTGATCATTTTCAATATGAGTACTACCTTCTTTAGCACTAGCCAATCCTTGGATATCTGTTGCTCAGATCGTTCAAATCTTAAAGACTCAAGGAGCCAGGAGTTAGGAGTTATTAGCCAGAATGGAAAAACA
>JASFKF010000376.1:0-3395 GCA_050118775.1 Syntrophobacterales bacterium | reverse complement strand
GTTAGCGACAGCTTCATGCCGGGAAAAGATGAGATGCAGCTCAAATTGAAACCGGCAGCTCGCAGTCTAGGGCTAACCTTGGATGATCTCGCCCAGCAAGTAAGACACGCATTCTACGGCGCCGAAGCTTTGCGTCTTCAGCGGGATCAGGACGAGGTTAAGGTTATGGTTCGCTACCCAGAGTCTGAACGTAAATCACTGGGCTACGTGGAGGACATGCGTATCCGCACACCGGACGGCTCCGAGGTCCCCTTCAACCAAGTGGCTGAAGTAAATATGGAGGAGGGCTATGCAGCAATAGAACGAGCTCAGCGTCGTAGGGTAATCATGGTAACCGCCGATGTGGATGAGACGGTTACCAATGCCAATGAACTGCGTACGGATTTGGAAAAGCGCTTCCTGCCACAGCTGGAACTCAACTACCCGGGGTTGCGATACGCCATGGAGGGTGAAGGAAAAGAGCAGAAGGAATCATTATCAGACGTGATACATGGTTTTGTCATCGCCCTCTTTCTCATATATGCCTTGTTGGCTATTCCCTTCAGGTCTTTTTCTCAACCCTTTGTGGTGATGTCTGCCATCCCCTTTGGCATGGTGGGAGCTGTCATAGGACACCTGATCATGGGACTGAACCTCAGTCTGTTAAGCCTATTCGGCATAGTGGGTCTGGCCGGGGTAGTGGTGAATGACTCCTTGGTATTGGTACATGCCACCAACAGAATGCGGGAGCAGGGAGCCAGTCCTCATGAGGCCATCGTCCAGGGTGGGGCCCTTAGGTTCAGGGCAGTTATCCTCACGTCTCTAACCACCTTTGCCGGTCTGACGCCAATGATATTGGAACGTAGTCTCCAGGCCCAGTTCCTCATCCCCATGGCTGTAAGCCTCGGTTTCGGCGTTCTCTTTGCCACCGCAATAACCCTGCTGTTGGTCCCTTGTGGTTACATGATTCTGGAAGATTTGCATAATCTAAAGGGCAACTTGAGGGCCAGGATCACCAGAAGGGAAGCATCTCTTGAAAACTAGGCACTATGCACTAGGGACTAAGCACCTAGTGTCTCCTCGGATACCTTCTGTCGAAGCCTCTAGGCATGGAATTCCTTCTTTTTATCCTTTTCACCATCTCCACAAATTGGCTAATTGTCTTAAAATACAGGTTACCGCAGCGTTGCAGGATGTCATTGTGGCCACAGCCAGCAGCAATCATTAGCTGCTTTCTCATGGTCCCTGAGTTCGCCAGGAGAATATCAGCCTCCTTGGGTGGAATAATCTCGTCGTTCTGGCCGTGAATAATGAGAGTGGGCTTACCAATGTCTCTTATTTTGCCAAAGTTGGCAAAACCGTCCGCCTCCGAAATTCCAAGGGTTTCAGTTGCTACCCCCAGACGATGGAGTAGCGGCACTGTCCTGGCAAAAGCGCTGTCTAAAATCAGCCCGGAAATTTCATCTTGGTATGAAGATGCCACCTCGAGAGCCGGCACACTCCCTAGGGATCTGCCCATAATCATCAGTAGGCCAGTTCGATCTTGCTCCTCCAGCCAAGTGGATACTTTCCTGAAAATTGTGTGCGAATCAGATAGCAGGTTGCTGGCGGTGGGTGATCCACTGCTCTGACCGTATCCTCTGTAGTCCACAACCAGGAAGCTTATGCCGTAGCTGTTGTAGGCCGGCCCGATAGTGTCGTAGTCGCTTGCGATCTCACCGTTGCCGTGAAAAAATAGAAGGTGTGGTTCCTTGGGTTCCGAAGGGTAGAAACGAGCACCAAGTTTTTCCCCTTCTTCCACCGGTATGAAAAAATCAATACTACCCTGGGGTAGAACTTGAATCTGCTCCTTCCTAGGGTGAAATAAATACTTCAGTACTTCCGGCCTATCCAGGGCGGAAACGTCATGACCTGTGATCATTATAATTGCTCTCTTTCCTATTTGCTTCGCGTAGGCTTGCAAGATCTGAGATCTGAGATATGGGATGTGAGACCGAAAAAATCACAACTGTCACACATCTCATATCACACATCCAGCAGAACACGTGGGCTATTTGTTGATCTTTTTCTCCTGGGACAACTTATATCTCTTCAACACTGAGCGCTGGCGCCATCGCACCCAGTCGAGCCCAAGCCGGCCGGTAAAGTTATAGAGAGATAGCCCCCAGGGGAGCGTCTTTTCGGTCAAGGGAGTTAGATAGCAAAGTCTAATTAGGTCTCTATAAAGTTCATGGATATCTGCAGCCTCAATAAAGATTCGACCACCTTCCTGGTCAAAGCCCCACCTTTTAGCAAGTTTTCGAGCCGACCTCTCACCATCCACCATTGTTACTTCTGCCCTAAAGGGCCCGGAAACCACATACGGTTCAGTGTCTAAATTGTTGAGGGATTCCAAGGCAGCATGCACCAGACCGGCTCTCCACAAATGGGCATCGAACAGCGCAGGCCCGTCAGATTTGTCAATGGGATAAGTGCTAATCCTGGAAATTGCCGCCTGCGCCTGTCCACAGGCGGTAGGGCACCCGGAGAAAAAAATGGGCCTTATCCCATATGGGGCCAGGGATGCAGAAAAAAGCTCGACTTCAGCTAAGGGTTTTCTATTCAACTCCAACCAGATTATGCGTGAGGTAAGGGTGTGGGCCATGAACCCCTCAGTGCCGGAAGCGGCATGCATCCCCAAGAACATAACAGCCTCAGCGTCGCCTGGATTTCCTAAACCTGGCACCGGACCCTGCCGATAACCGAGGACAACCCGGGCCATAGGATCGATCATGTCCGGTAGGAGGTTGTAGCCAGTCCGGTGGAAGTCCTTTACGGTAACCTGTTTCACTCCCGCGTCAAATAGTCCCCTGACCACAGCATTGACATCCATGGTCATTTCTACACAAGCACGACTCCACTCATCAGTCAGAAATTTCGAGGCCCGGTAGTCCCAGCACCCGGAGCTTCCCTCAATGTCGGCTATTATGAGGACATTCTCGAACCGTGTGACCATAATTTCTCTCTAGAGGGCAATTTCGTAGCGCCCTGCTGACAGATAGGCATGGGGCGTGGAGCATGGAGCATGGGGAAATACAGTCTTCCACTTTTTATAAAACAAGGACCATTTTCCCCCTTGTATGTCCAGACTCGCTTAGTTCGTGTGCCTTCCTCGCTTCCTCTAGGCCAAAAGGAAAAACCTGCGAGAGGTAAGTCTTGAGACGTCCTTGCTCTACCATCCGGGCCAGCTCAGTTAATTGTGTGCTATTGGGTGCTACGAAGACAAATTCCTTATGTATGTCGTCTCTGGCCAAACCAGTGGGATCATCGACAATCGAAATGAGGTGCCCACCCTCTTTGACGATCTCAGCACTTTTTTCAAGCACCTCCCCACCCACACAATCCAAAACCACATCAACACCAGCTGGATACTGTGA
>JASFKF010000375.1:0-3397 GCA_050118775.1 Syntrophobacterales bacterium | reverse complement strand
ATAGGTCTGGCCTTTCTTTTCTTTTCCTTGACAGTTCTTACCATGTAGGCCATTGAAACCCCCGCAACAAAGGCGAAGGTAGATTCCTTTGGATCCTGTAAGCTACCTCGCCGTTGGTCAATTCGCCAGTTAGTATTTGGTCCTTTGGCCAGATTTGGCAATTTGGCCATGCCGCCTAAAGCTCACTTACTAAGTTAACTCCTTGTATCAAAAGAATTTAATAGCATCTTCAACAGATTGGCATGCTTTGTGCCCTAACAAGTAACACAATCGGCTTGAGTGATATTCTTGCCACTCAAGCCGAAAGGCATACCCCCATTAGCCAGCCGTGCTCGGTTTGTTTGATGGGGACATTTCTTTAAATAAAATTGAATCTTGAATTATAATAATTCTGAGAAAACGACTTTGGTGTGAAAAAAGTTTTTGGTTTATCTCACACGTATTGTATTTAATGGCATATCCTCGAGAGGTTATTGTGGACCCGGCACAACAGTTTCAAACGCCTGTGCTCTCTGTACTCTGCGTTGACAACGACCGAGATGTTCGTGAACTTCTCTATGAAATCATTAGTCACCTAGGGCACAACGGTCAGACTGCAGTTGATGGCATGGATGCCATGGATAAATTGGCAGATAAACATTTTGACCTTGTAATTACCGACCTTAGCATGCCTCGCATGGATGGAATCGAGCTAATCCAGAGGATAAAAAAAGACTTCGATGATATCGATATAATTACTATTACTGCGTATGAAATGAAGTACAAGTACACAGATATTATAGCTCTTGGTGCCAGTGATTTTATTTCCAAGCCATTCAATGTCGACGAGCTAGAGGCAAAACTCAACAGAATTATTAGGGAGCGTAGATTGCGGTTTGATCTCAAAAACCTAACTACCCTTGATGGACTCACGGGCCTCTACAATCGTCGGCACTTTGATGAAAACTTAAGGCACGAAGGGCGTCGAGCGCTCAGACAGAATTACGACCTGTATCTTCTCTTCATTGATCTTGACGGCCTCAAGACTTATAACGATGAATACGGTCATCAACAGGGGGATAATCTCCTGAGACAGCTAGCTAAGGTCATATCGGGTAATGTTCGCAAAGATGTGGACTCGGCTTACCGCTACGGTGGTGACGAATTTTCAGTTGTTCTTCCCCATGCCAATCTCCAACAGGCACTTACGGTAGCGGATCGGCTAATCAGAAGCTTTGAGAAGATAAGTGCGTATTCCACAAGCCTCAGCATCGGTTTGGCCAAGTTGGAAAACTCTGGTGAGACTCTCAGAGAAAACCTTGAAAGCCTGATAAGGAGGGCCGATCAAGCAGTTTATTGCGCGAAAACTAAGGGCGGAAACCAAACTGTGTGTTGGACAAGATCAATGGGATGAAAGTGGTAATTTTTTTCCCAATTGTTACCTTTATTGCCCATCATTTGTGGCACTGTTTTTTACAAAATTAAATCTAACCATTTGAAACTATAAGAAATATATCTATACAGTCCCTTCGGCATATTTTTTGTTTATCGGATTATACCATCTATAGGACCAGCCCGGTGTCGTTCGATCAGGTTAGGACAGCTTCTCAACCATTGGAAGGAATAATCAGATGACCAAACAGCAAAGACTTGCAGTTCGCATTCCGGTCATAGGTTGGGAAGCCAATATCTTGTCAGATAACACTGAGAGAACAAGGGCAAAGATTGCCAATCTCAGTGCAGGGGGGGCATATTTGATAACCGAAGCCGAGTATCAGCCAGGCTCTATGATCAATCTCGGTGTCAAGTCATCTCAAATATCCTTTTGGGTAACTGCTACTGTTCTTCGCAACGAGCCATTAGGAGTAGCTGTTCGCTTTCTCGATCTTGGCGAATCTACCAAAAGTTGCATTTTGGAAATAGTTTCTAGATCCCTATCAGGAGGAAAACCAGAAAGTTCAGTCGCAAACAAAACTTCGCTGCCTAAAACAATTCCCCTGAGACTTAACTGTGATTTATGAAGACCGTTTTAAGGAAAGATAAACTCTCAGGTTCTGATTACTGTGCTCATATAGAAGGTCGGTTCTGGCCCGGACATTTCATGAACACCTAATTAAACCTTTTCAGCTTGAATCACTTTGAATGTTCTTAATTCCTGGAGAAACTCGACGGCGATACCGAGTCTGTCCCCATCTACCCTTGCGACAATACCTGGACCTTCAAGAAACAAGCTCCTCTCCTGGCCTGTAAAAGTAGGAGGTAGGGAAAACTGAATTTCGGTTTGATCATTGGAATGGAAGGCCGACCAGGAAAGAGATACAATAAACGCTCCACCTTGAGACACATCCAAAGTAACACCTTCTACTTCCACAGGTGTACCCAGTACCCTCGCCTTTACGGGAAATTCTTGATTTAATCTTGCATATCTACGTCTATCAATCAAGGTGTCCACATTATGCCCTTTGGCATGAAACAAAGCAAGTATCTGATATCATATTTATTTAAAATAAGTATTTGAATTCATATGATAAATATTTTAAAAACCCACCAATTAAAAACTTGACATCTGGGCAAGAAAGAGGGTAATTTATTTCTTAGTTGTGGCAACAAATTTCTCATATACAGTGTGATTTTGGTACTTAAGTATTACCTGAATCTCGCCTTTGAGGCCAATGATTTACCTTTCAAACCAGCAGAAATCCCTAAGAGGTTTGTCATGGCCGACCAACCTTGGAAAAATTGCCAGTACTTCTTCACTGGAGAGTGCCCCAATCTGAGTTTTATCTCCAAGGCGATATTGATCCCTCAATTTCTCGATTCCTCCGAGACAAAAATATTAGAGAGGATTTGCGCAAATTGCGAAACTTGTCGAGAGGAGAAGAGGAGAAGCCTACGAATAAGAAGGCCTCTTAAGGTTTCCATTGCCTGCCAAGAGTCGAAAAGAACCACTGCAGGCTCTTTATTGAATGTGAGCTCTACGGGCGCACTAGTTGAGATAGATAATTGGCTCGATTTTACAGTATGCGAAAGAATAACGATGCAGATCTATACCTCTGATCAAGCTTCCAACAATATACAAACCCACTTAGACAAAAAGCAGAGTATAGTAAAGAGAATAATAGAAGACAAAAGACAGATTGGAGTGATGTTTATAAACGACAAAAATGTCAACAAACTTGCCAATTTTTAACAACAACTCAAAATTTGAGCATGTTCTAAAGCATGATCTAGCGAAAAATTAAGCCAATGTCAAGAACAAATAATTAATTACACTCTTACCTTTTGATTTTAAAATGACATCAGATCAAAGTTGAAGTAGTAGTTAAGAAATCATTTGTCCCCTCTGCCTTACCTATAAGGCAAAAGTCTTTTCTACAATCTTAACCCGGATATTTCATGAATTGCTGTCGCGAGACCG
>JASFKF010000374.1:0-3406 GCA_050118775.1 Syntrophobacterales bacterium | reverse complement strand
TGGGCTGCATCGCACTGGTGCCAGATGTCCTAGCTTCCTATTCCTACCCCAATTTGGCAGTTTTAAACAAGGAATCTTACCATTATCATGCCGGCAAGGGTATGTTGGTCAATTGTCGTCCCTCTGCCGACCATTTCGCCCAGCAGGTATCAGCCAGCCTGTTCGCCCAAGAGCTTCTTGACAGCATCCTCCGTGAACAAGATTTTATCTACATTCACATGTTTGAAAGCAGGCCAGAGATGACCCTGGCTGACGGTGAGAGAATAAAACTTCTTGGCCCCGATCCCGCCCTAGCTTATGAATTCAACAACAAAATCAACCAGTTCAACATGGCTTGCGATCTGACAATACCTATGCCGGAAGGCTTTTCCTGTTCCTGTCTGGAAGAGGCCTTGGAAGCGGCGGAAAGTTTTTTCCGCTCTGGTGAAGAGGTTTTTATTAGTGAACCCTACAGTGCAGCGGGGAGCAACAGTGCCTTCGTCTGCAATTGCGAAGAAATCCTAAAGAGGTTTTGCCTGACAGAACAGCCCTACCTGGTTACTAGACGTATTCAACACAGCCACGACCCCACGGTATTAGGTGTAGTGGCCAATGGAGACGAAGTGTACGTGGCTTCCGTGGCCGACCAGAGAATGGAACAAAACCGATTCCGGGGATCAACTTTTCCTACCAGGCTGGGAAAAGATGTGGTTGAGCAAATAAAAGAATACACCAGAATGGTGGGTAGATACATGGGTGCCAGAGGCTATAGGGGCATGTTTGGTTGCGATTTTCTGGTGGATGAAGATGGAAAAACTTACTTTCTTGAGGTGAATGCTCGCAAACAAGGAACTACTTTGGAATCAACCCTAACCATGCTCTATCGGCTCCCAGGCCATCCCAGCCTTCTCGAGATTGAATTTTCCGCCATAACCCAAGGCAAATTCCCTCATGGGATTACAGAAATGGATTCCACCGAATCCAATCTCTGCTGGGGGACCTATAATGTTAAGAGCGAGCAAGATATTCAGGTAGTCCGTGATCTAGCCAAATTTCAAAGTGAACCGGATATCTTCAGAGACGTCTTTTTGGACAAAGGTTTAGAAGCCACCGCCACTGTCGAGGATCACCTCGGTTTCGGGGTATACCAACGCACAGGCGGTTTTGTTGGCAGGTGCGTATCTGTAGGCAAGACCATGTCTTCAATGTTCCGCTTGCTAAGGGAAAAAGAATTAGAGGTCAAATCAAGCATCCGTCCCTGGATTTATTGAGAAAGTTATTGATCCGGGATACGATATGGTAAAGGAGATTTTGAGATGAAAAAATTGGCCACCAAAAAAGAAAGTTTTCGGCACGACCCCATGGAGGTCGCCTCAGAGGATCGGGCAGTAGCCCTTGCTCGGTCCGCAGAAGTCAAAAAGCTCATATCAACCTTTCTGCAGGCACGTGACACAATACCTACCGGATTCAAGCTGGCGAGGGAATATGCGAAAGCCAAAAAGCGAATTCTCAAGGTTCTGGGTGGTACAGAGAAAGATTGGCAAAATTACAAATGGCACCTTAAGAACAAAATAGAGGAAGTGCAGACCCTCAGCAAGATAATTAGCCTCAGCCAAAAGGAAAAGCGGGAAATTGCCAAGACAGAAGAGCTCTACCGCTGGTCCATTTCACCATACTATGCAAGCCTAATGGATCCGGAGGACAGGTCATGTCCTGTAAGATTGCAGGCTGTCCCCAGCATCAGGGAACGTTTAGACACTTCGGAGATCAAGGACCCCATGATAATAAAGTACAATTCCCCTGCGCCCCTTATCTCCAGGCTCTATCCGGACAGATTGATCATAAATGTCACCAATATGTGTTCCATGTTTTGCCGCCACTGCTTGCGGCGCAAGGATATTGGCCACAAAGACCTAATTTACTCCCGCAGTCAGCTCCGCCAAGCACTGGATTACATCAGGGAAAATGAGGAAATTCGGGATGTGCTCCTTACTGGTGGGGATGCTTTGGCCTTGAGTGACGATCAACTGGACTGGATACTCACGGAACTCGACAAGATCCCCCACGTAGAGATCAAACGGCTCGGGTCAAGGATGCCCTGCGTCTTACCCCAAAGAATCACCCCAAGACTCTGCACAATGCTGGAAAAGCACGACCCTGTCTACCTCAACACCCAATACAATCATCCCAAGGAGATTACGGCTGAGGCCCAAAAGGCTGTGGACTTGCTGACCAAGGCCGGGGTGGTGGTGCGCGATCAGACAGTACTTCTGAAAACCATCAACAACGACCCCCACGTGATGAAACTGCTGATGCACGAGATGCTCAAGATCAAGGTGGCGCCTTATTATATCTTCAACTGTAAAAAGGTTGAGGGTATTGGCCATTTTCGAGCTTCCATCCAGGAAGGTTTGAACATCATGGAGCACCTCCGGGGCTACACCTCAGGCATGGCTGTTCCTACCTACATCATCACCGCACCGGAAGGTAGGGGTAAAACTCCTATTGCGCCACAATATCTCCTGAATACCAACTTCGACGGCGACGTACTCATACGCACCTGGGGAGGTCACGTCTTGTGTTACGAAGATGAAAAAACAAAATAGTCTGAAAGCCCAGGAAGTAAAAAGAGCCGTCGAGTCTTTCCAGGGTGATCTCCTAACTCTTCTGGACAAGATAGTCGGCATAAACAGCTACTCTCACAATACCGAGGGCGTGGCCCAGGTAGCTCAAGAGGTAAGCAAATCTTTGCCCTCTCCTCTCGCCCTCGAGAGCACCACTAGTTCCGACGCCGAGGTAATCTGGACCTGTCGTCATGGTTCCTCCAATGAACCTCCCATTCTTTTAGTTGGGCATCTGGATACCGTTTTCCCGCCCGGCTCTTTTGACACCGGTGTGGTTGCTCGCGGTCCCCACCTACTCGGCCCGGGAGTTGCCGACATGAAGGGGGGCGTAGTGGTAATTCTGGGGGCCCTTTGGGTCCTAGACCGGTTAGGATTTTTGCCTCGCATATCTTTGATGCTAGCCCTAAACGGAGACGAAGAAATCGGCTCTCCACGCTCGGCACAAAAGTTAGTGGAATTAGCCAGGACCGCCCGCCTTGGCCTGGTGTTTGAATGCGGTGGCCCGGAAGGCTCGGTGGTCACCTCACGTCGGGGCTTGCACCGCTACCGGCTGGAGATACATGGTGAGGCTGGACACTCGGGAACTCATCAGGGTGCAAAAACCAGTGCGGTGGTGGAGCTGGCCCATCAGATCCTAAAACTTGAAGCTCTCAATGATCCAAAGGCTGGGATCAGCCTCAATGTTGGACAAGTTAAGGGGGGCACCGCGGTAAACATCATTCCGGCTGAAGCTGAGGCTGAACTAGAAGTCCGTTTTTTTGACGAAAAAAAGGGGGATAAGGTCGAGGAGAAAATCCGCACCA
>JASFKF010000373.1:0-3408 GCA_050118775.1 Syntrophobacterales bacterium | reverse complement strand
CTAATGACGGCGCAGCCATATGACACAAAGCTCGAAA
Organism: Syntrophobacterales bacterium; assembly: GCA_050118775.1. Classification (GTDB taxonomy): domain Bacteria; phylum Desulfobacterota; class Syntrophobacteria; order BM002; family BM002; genus BM002. Next base: position 3,371 of record JASFKF010000373.1, on the reverse strand, counting down.
AGAGTTGAGCACAGCTGCAAGCTGTCTGCTGCCAGCTTTATTTCCCTATGCCCTATGCTCTCTGCCCTACTACCCGAAGATCCTCTTCCACAAAGACACCCGCTCTGTTGCTCCATGCTCTTCAGGAGGCTTCACTGTCCTCACCTGCAGGGTGGTATTCAAGGTGGCAGTTTTACCATCCTGGTAGCGGATTATTGACTCTATGTCCAAGCTTTGTTGATCGCTGTAAAGACCGCTGATCTCCTTGCTATACTTTTCATTGATAAACTTGCGACGCACCTTCTTGGTCCGGGTGAGTTCTTCATCATCCGGGTCCAATTCTTTGTACAGAAGAAGGAACTTCTGGATTCTGGCCCCTTCCGGCAAACCACGATTGACTCGCACCACCTCACGCTCAATCAGATCGTAGACTTCTGGTTTGGCAGCCAAATCTGTATAGGTGGTGTAACCTATGCGACGGTCTTCTGCCCATTTGCCCGTGTGCTTGAAGTCTATGCAAATCATCGCCGCTACATGAGGCTTCTCATGACCGAGCACCACTGCTTCCACAACGTAGGGGCAGAACTTCAATTTGTTTTCAATGTACATGGGAGAAAACTGAGTTCCCCCTTCCAGTCGCATCAAATCAGAGATGCGATCAATACAGACCAAATGTCCATCCTTGTTTATGTAGCCGGCATCACCTGAGTGCAGCCAGCCGTCCCGCAATGTCTTATTAGTTTCCTCAGAATTCTTGTAGTACCCCTGAAATAAAGCCGGGCTCCGAGAGACAATTTCTCCAACTCCTGAGGGATCGGGGTCATGGATCTGAATTTCAGTCTCTGGAATGGGCTTTCCCACAGTGTCAAAATCAACATCCCCGTCACGATGAATACAAGAAATTCCCGAAATCTCCGTCTGACCGTAGATTTGTTTGAGGTTGACACCTAAAGCATGAAAGAAACGGAAGACGTCCGGCCCCAAAGCGGCGCCACCAGTGGAAGCACTGCGTAGTCGGGCGAATCCCAACCTATCCTTTAGCGCTCTGAATATCAACAGGTACATTAGACCGTAGCGAAGCCGCCAACTAAAGGGGGCTTTTTTTCTGGCGAACTTGAAGTCTGCCATCCGGTAGCCCACTGGCATGGCCCATCTGTATAGCCTGCGTTTGAGCCAGCTGGCATCCAAATGCTTAACCATCACTGATCTGGAAAGTCCTTCCCAGACCCGGGGAGGCGAAAAAATAACGTGGGGACCAATCTCATAAAGGTCGGCATTAGCAGTTTCAGGCTCCTCAGGAAAGTTCACCGTGAAGCCAATAGCCAGGGCACTTGACACTGCCATCATCTGCTCGCCTATCCAGGGCAGCGGCAGGAATGAGACAAATTCGTCCGACTCATATTTGGGGTCCACCGCGTGCAGGTTGAGGGCCATTTGCAACATATTGCGGTGAGTCAACAGGGAGCCTTTGGGAAATCCGGTGGTGCCCGAGGTATATGAAATGAGGGCGATGTCCGAGTCTTTTAATGTTTCCAGTCCATCTTCAAATTCCCCCGGGTGTTCACCCTCGTAGTCTCTACCAAGTTTCTCCACATCGGGAAAGTAAAGGAGATTACCCTCGTCATAGTGGCGCATGCCTTTAGGATCCGTATAGATGATTTTTTCGAGGAGAGGGAGCTCTTCCATCATCTCAAGAATCTTGTCTACCTGCTCCTGGTCTTCGGCAACAACTATTCGAGCTTCAGAATGATTTATAATGTAAGCTACTTCCGTGAGAATGGAGTCTTGATAGATGCCAAGAGGGATGCCGCCAAGAGATTGTGCTGCCAACTCCGCGTAAAGCCATTCAGGCCGGTTGTCTCCGATAATCGCTAGCTTGTCATCTTTTTTGAAGCCTAAAGTCTTAAGACCTAGGGCAAAATGCCTCACGTGATCATAATACCCTTGCCAGGTTACCGGTTGCCAAATGCCATATTCTTTCTCACGCAAGGCCACCCGGCTATCGTTGTAGCGCATTGCATTGCGCCGCAAGAGCACGGGTAGGGGTCTACCTTCTACATCTTTTTTTGTCGCCCTTAAGGAGTTTGTTTCCAAGGTCTTAAAGTCCCAATTTGGAAAAAGCCGCATCCGAGCCGCCCAAGTAGGCATTTATCACGTGCTCGTTATGCTGGATTTCCTCCGGCGGCCCTTCGGCAATTCTAGTGCCGAAATCAAGGACGAAAATCCGGTCTGAAATGTCCATGACCACGCCCATATCGTGTTCGATAAGAACTATAGTCACTCCTTGCTCTTGGTTAATATCTAGAATAAAGCGAGCCATGTCCTCTGTTTCCTCCAGATTCATCCCAGCCATTGGTTCATCTAGAAGTAAAATTTTGGGTCTCATGGCCAGGGCCCGGGCCAATTCCACTCGCTTTTGCAAACCATAAGGCAAAGTGCCAACGATCTCTTTGCGAATAGCCTGGATTTCCAACAAGTCAATGATCTGCTCCTCCACCTCCCGCCTCAGCTTCATCTCCTCTTTGCGAGCTTTCCCCCAGTAAAAACCGCCGGAGAGAAAACCAGATCGCAAATGGACATGGGCCCCGAGCTTGATATTGTCCATCACAGTCATTCCCTGAAAAAGTTCAATGTTCTGAAAGGTCCGGGCTATTCCCATTCCTGCAATTTTGTGGGGGGGAAAATTGAGGATTTCCTGGTTTTCAAAAATAACACTGCCCTGGTCAGGGTGGTAGAATCTACAGATACAGTTCAAAATGCAAGTCTTACCAGCGCCGTTGGGACCAATGATGGCAAAAATTTCACCTGAATCTACCGAGAGGCTAATGCCGTTGAGAGCGGTTAAGCCGCCAAAACTTAAGTGGAGATCTTGGACTTGCAACTGAGCCATATGAGCGGTTCCCTTACTGGCTGCGCTAACGTGCAAATTGTCGATGGGTAACTCCAAGAGGCTTCGCAGATGAAGCGGCTAGCTGAGGTTCTCTATTATTTCGTTTATTTAACCTCCTTTGTCAAGTGGTAACAAATGCGGTATTCAATGGCTAGTTGGGCCCGCCAATTAATTGTTGACAACCAGAAGAACGGAGCGATACCATCATTTGAAACACTAGTGCGGCCCTTCTTTCCCTATTGGATAATTACTATCCATCCATAAATTATGGATGGATAAATATCTCTACATTGGAACAGGCAATGACAGATCCGGGCTCTCGTATGTCACCAGCTTGGTATGCCATCTACGCCCAGGTTCGCCACGAGAGCAAGGTACACTCCCGTTTATTGGCCAAATCCTTCGAGTGTCTCTTGCCGCAGATGGAGCGCTGGAGTAGACGGAGGGACAGACGCAAAAAGATCCAGGTGCCGATTTTTCCCGGCTACCTTTTTGTTCGATC
>JASFKF010000372.1:0-3418 GCA_050118775.1 Syntrophobacterales bacterium | reverse complement strand
GGTATCCAAGTATAAATGCCGATTTCATCCAGATCGAGTGGGTGTTCTTTACTGCGAAAAGTGTGAATATGGCTACTGTGAAGAGTGTGTGGCCAAAGGTGTAACCTGCAATGATCCCGAATTGTACTGCAAACATCGCACGCACTGCATCATCTGGGAAAACTGCCGTGAACTTTTGAAGAAGAGTCGAGCTGGCGACGGCTAGGGTTAGTGCAGCCTGTATTTGCAGATAGGCAAATCAGCCGTTTGAGGTGTGGTTGATGAATGTTGTTGGTCAGGGCAGTGTGCTTATTGGAACCATAGAGTGCGAAAAGGATCTTTTCGTGGCCGGGCGCTTTGAGGGCACCATAATAACCACAGGCACTCTACATGTATATCCAGAGGGGGTAGTGAAGGGGAAGGTAAAAGCCAAAGACTTAACGGTGGCCGGCAAAATCCAGGGTGAAATTGAGGTCACCAATCGGTTAAAGGTAAAAAATTCAGCCAATTTAGAGGCGAATATAAATACTCGTTTTCTCGACTGGGAAGAAGGGGCTGTACTGGAGGGTGAGGTAAATACCTTTTTTTAGGCATACCAGCTAAACAAAAAAGGGCGGGATTTGCCCCGCCCGGCAAAATAAAAACTCCCACTCCTCCCCGGTGACCCTTTTTAGAAAAACATACCTCCAAATGGCAAATTTTGTTATTAGCGAAAGGGCCCGGAGTCCTTAGAAGCCGGGCCCTTTCTTTTCGTGTCCTGCGCGGGGAATGGCAATATGCCCGTTCCCGTGACGCCGGTGTTGATCTTATTGAAGCTCAACTTGCTCAGCCATTGGCTCGAACATGTTGAGGTCATTCCAAACTTGAGCTTCCTCCCCTGAGGGGGTCAAACTAACCTGAACGTTAAGATCGTGATCGAAGTCAAACAAGCGTGGATCTTGCAGCAAGCCTTGGGCAATCTCAATGTAGCCATCTTCATAAAGGCTGGACAGCAGTACATTGGTCATAAGTTTCTCAGTGGCCTGCTCCAGATAACCCTCTTGCATAACCGCTCCCCAGGAACCGTGCAGAGCCATTATCAACTGCTCGAGGAGATGACAATCGAAATAGACGATGTCTTCCATTAAGGCCATGATCACCCAATGGGGGACTTCAGTAATTTTACACCCACGGTTTTCCTGAGACCATTTTAGGATTTCTGCTTCTTTAACAGCTTTTTCCAGTTCAACCATGACTTTTCCCCTGTACTTTTTAGTTCTCACATTGCAGAAAAATTAGGTACGCAACCCTTAGTGCACAAGTGGTGCCAACTGTTAACTTGTCTTCTTGTAGGCGAACTTTAATAATATAATCAAAAAGATAAGGTCAAAATGAATGAATGGCTGAGATCCAAGCCACCTCTCTCCTCCAGCCCCTCTGCGGCGCAAACTGACGTTTTTTGTCAATCAAGGAGAGTGCTGCGCACCGATACTAGATTCTCGATTCTAGATACTGGATAAAATGTGGAACTTAATAGGAAAATCAAGCATCCAGCATCTACCATCCAGCATCTTCACCATTCAAAAGGATGTACCTTTAACTAAGAACTTTGTGTTTCGTGGATGGGGGTGAACATCAGAACGAAACCGACAAAACTCAGAGCACCAACGCTGACGAAAAGGATGTCGAGGGAGAAGAGATCGGCAAACCAGCCGGAGATTAACGAACCGCTGATAAAACCAAGGTCGAAGACTGCGGTTGCCAGGCTCATCATGCCGGGAAGTTCTTCGGGCTTCTCCGCTTGGTCGGCGGCAAGGGCAATTGCGGCCGGAAAGAGGAAGGCGAGACCTGCGCCATAAAGCAGCGTGGAAACATAGAAGGCCGGTGGGTAGGAGATATAAGGAATGGAGCATATGCCTACGCCAAAAAACAGATAGGAACTTTTCATAAAACGCTTCTTGCCATAACGGTCGATGAAAGACCCAGCAACGAGGCGCAAAATGAAAGCAAGAGATGCAGCAACTGCAAAGTAAAATCCGGGCTGCAGCCCCAGTCCAGCGGCCTGGAGGGCAATAAAATTGAGTACTGTAGCATGGCCTTGGACAAACAGGAGGATTGCCGCAAGGAGGAGACAAACCGATCGCCGCCTGAGCAATGGACCGTAATGGAGTGAACCCTCGTAACCGCTCGAACCAAAGTTACGACTTGTGGCAGGAGTGAATGCCAGCAGACCAGCAAGAAACACAACAGCAGCCGCGCCATTGAAAAGTGCCGGATAACCAAAACCCTTTATGAGTTGTTCGCCTGCCAGTGGAATAAGCGCCACAGCAGCCAGTATAGTGGCCCCTACATAGCTGTAGGCCTGTCCCCTGCGGTCTGTTGGAACCCATTGAGCTACAGCGGTGTAAGAGGCAGATATAAAAGCAGAAAAGCCTATTCCGTGGGTGACGCGCACAAGCATCATGGGCCAAGCCACTCGCTGCAGCCCATGGTAGCCAAGAGAGCTGAAGAATATGATGATAAGACCCAGAAGAATTACCCATTGTTCTCCCCGACGGGCAACCAACTTGCCCATAAAGGGCCGACTAACAACCGTGCTTATGGGCATCAGGCCCATTACCCAGCCAATTGTCGTCTTGCTGCTGCCAATTGCCTGGAGGTAAAGAGGATAGAGGTAAAAAAAGGCGATGTTAGAAAATACCAGGAACATAAGGACATTTAGAAAAACAAATGGTGCAATCCATAAGCGGGGGGAATCTTCTGATGAGATAGAACTCATAAATTTGGACCTTTCAGAGAAAAACTATGCGCATCCAGCAGGCAGGAAGCGGTCATTTCCACTAAACACTAGGTAACAAAAAGCATGCACTGCGAAGTCTTTTTACAGGGTACTTCCTTCAGTGTCTAGTACTTAGTGCCTAGTGACCTTCCGACCTCCTGCTTCTGCCTTCTGCCCTCCCTCCTCTGTTTTCTAGCTGTCCGCTGTGTGCTGCTGGCTGAAATACTTTCCCTGCCAGAGATCGCGGCTCTGGAGAGATTCGCGGATGGCCTGCAAATTGGTCTGTTTGTCCAAGGCCCATTTTGGAGCCAGGAGTTCTTCAGGGTGGGGATCACCGGTTAGCCGGTGAATGGTCACCTGCGGGGGAAGCAAGGCGAGAAACTCACAGACAATATCCACGTACTCCTCACGGCTCAAACAACGGTAGTCGCCCCGCAGATAGATCTCAGCAAGGGCGGTGCCTTCAATGACATAGAGCAAGTGAATCTTGACCCCCTGGATGTCGAGCTCTCCTAAAGCCCGTGCTGTGGCCAACATATCTGTCTTGTCTTCGTCTGGCAGCCCCAAAATGATGTGGACGCAAATTTTTAAATCTCGCCGACGGCTGCGCTCAACCGCATCCACAAATGCGGCAACGTCGTGCCCTCGGTTGATCAGTTCCAGGGTTCGGTCATGTATGGA
>JASFKF010000371.1:0-3421 GCA_050118775.1 Syntrophobacterales bacterium | reverse complement strand
AGTGTGCAGATAAAAATTCTAGTAGCAAAGCTTTAAATTCGCAATCCGAAATTCGAAATTCGAAATTCTGACCTTGCGCCTTGTACCCTAAGCCTCGCGGAGAGGGCACAGTTATTGCTTACCTTTTGGGGATCGTCCATTTGTCAATTAGTTAATTAATTTCCATCCGGAAATCCAAGATTCCCGGATGCAGCTGTCAGCATTAAGCAATCAGCGGTCAGTTTAAAATTTTGTATTTACATATATTTTACTGATGGCTGAGAGCTTATAGCTGATCGCGTTCATTTGAAAACGGTAGTTTTCGGATGAACACTAATTAGTCAATTTGTTAGAGAATTCGGCGCAGATCTATGGCAGAGTTCGAGCCCCTTCGTTTCGGAAAATATCTCATTCTTGACAAAATCGCCACCGGCGGAATGGCTGAAATGTATCTGGCCAAGATGACCAGCGTCGAAGGTTTCGAAAAGCTGGTTGCCATAAAAAAAATCCTGCCAAACCTCACTCAGGACAAAAACCTGGTCAAGATGTTCATTGACGAGGCCAAGCTCGCTGCCATGCTCTTCCATCAAAACATTGTCCACATCTACGACCTTGGCAGCATAGAAGGCGCCTATTTTATTGCCATGGAGTACATTCATGGCAAGGATTTGCGGGTCCTAGGCAGGAAGGCCAAAAAGAGAAACCTGCCACTCCCCCTAGAGTACGCGCTTTACATCACTTGTCGAATCTGTTCCGGCCTGGATTACTCACACAATCTCAAGGATTTTCAGGGAAATCCCCTAGAGCTCATTCACAGGGACATCAGCCCGCAGAACATATTGATCACCTACCAAGGTGAAGTAAAAATCGTCGACTTTGGCATAGCCAAAGCTGCAAGAAAATCATCAGACACCAAGGAGGGGTTGATCAAGGGCAAGGTACCTTACATGTCCCCCGAGCAAGCGGCCTGTAAACCTATAGATAAGCGTTCCGACATCTTTTCCACCGGTATACTTCTCTATGAGATGATCACCGGGAAGCGCATGTTTGAGGGGAGCGATTTGAAGGTTCTGGACAAGGTTCGCAAGGCAGATTTTGAGCCTGCTGAGAATCTCGTCCCAGACCTGCCTCAAGAGGTGGGTGAAATACTCAATCGGGCCCTGGCCAAAGGGGTTACTCGTCGCTATAAGTCCTGCATTGAAATGCTCGCTGATCTGGAGGCGTGCCTGGCTGGTTTCCCAATACGGCCCAGTGCCGAAGGTCTTTCCCAATATATGAAGGCGCTGTTCGCTGAGGAGATTGCTGCCGAGGCCGCTGCTCTCCAGCGCGCTGAAGTTCAGCCTTCCTCATTTAAAGGAGAACCAGTTTCTGAGGCGCAAACTAAGACTCTCCAGATATTGGAACACATCGAACCAGTACCGGCCAAAAAAACCGAGGTGCCCCGCAGCACCCACAGGCTCTGGCTTGGTACCTGGGCAGCAGTCATGGTGGTGGCTGCGGTTGTCCTCGCCCTCCTCATAAAACAAAAACCTTCTTCAACTTCTGGCGAAACCAAACCATTTGCAGCAGTAAAAACTAATGAGGTATTGCCAGCCGCCAAGACCAAACCTCCGGTCGCGGTTCAACCGACCAAGCGTGAGCAAGCCATGGAGGCCTTGGAGAAAAAACACTTCGCCAAAGCAGCAGCACTTTTTGAAGAAGCTCTTGCCAGTGAATCTGGAGAGAAGCAAGCGATCGCCACTCCTTACGCCCAGGCACTGGTGGGTGGAGCAGCAAGTATAATAAATACTAAACCAAAGCAGGCAAAAGTTTTACTGAAAAAGGCTGCCGATCTCGATCCTAAAAATGCCGAGGCCCATTTTTATCTGGGAAAGCTGTATACCTCAGCAAAAGATTATCCCAAGGCTATCCGGGCTTACGATAAAGCTATCGGCTTGGATCCTCACCTTACCGATGGGTTCTTCAATCTAGGCTTTCTCTACTACGCAAACAAGGCTTTCGCCAGGGCTGAGCAAATGTTTGGCAGGGTTGTGGAACTCCAACCTTCCTACCTGGACGAGGCCTATTTCAACCTGGCAGTGGTCCAAAATTTGCAGGGTAAAAATGAGGAGAGTATTAGGAATTTGGAGAAAGCACTGGAGGTAAATCCTGCTAACAAGAGAGCAAAAAAGTATCTGCTCCGCATCAAGCGCACTTCAGAAAATGGCAGCGAAACAAAGCAGTCGGAAAATCAGAATATTATTACTGCTCGGGCTGGTATTCACCTTGACACTTTCGGGCTGCGCAACAGTGGACAAATATGTACAGCAAATAAACCAGAAACTTCCCTCCTGGGCCAAAAGCTCCGACTCTAAACCTGCCTATCATTATCACAAGGTGCGCTACTCAGGCGAATCCCTTTCGGTTATTGCCGAATGGTACACGGGAGACGTTGAAAACTGGCCTTATCTGGCAAAGGCAAATTCAAAAATAGACCCAGACCACATCATCATCGGAACAACCGTCTTAATACCCAAAAATCTCCTGCACACCAAGAGACCCATGCCTAAGGAGTTCGTAGAGGCAGTTGGCAAGAGGCATAAAACTGAGAGAGTCCAGGTGGCCAAGGCTCCACCTAAACCTGCATACTTTTACCACAGAGTAAAGTACTCAGGAGAAACACTGTCCATCATCGCCAAATGGTACACCGGAGATGTCGAAAATTGGCAGGCACTAACAAAGGCGAACCCCAAGCTCAACCCTAACCGCATCAACGTTGGTGACAAAATTCGGATTCCCCGCAAGCTTCTCAACACAAGGAGACCGATGACTCGAAGTTTTGTTGTAGCATCAACGAAGAAGAAGCAACAAAAAACCCCTTCAACCACTCCTTCCCAAGCCAAAACCGCCAAGAAAGAAGAATCGCCGCCACCTGAATCACCTCCTAAAGAACCTGAAGTGATGGAGCTTTTCGGACCGAAGTAGTGCTTTCGCACGGCCCAAGGTGCAGGGCGCAAGGCTCAAGGAGATCTGGGTCATTCGGCTTCGCCGTCATTAGGTCACTACGCTACGCTGTCATTTATTGTAAGAGGTAGAGGATCAAGTTCAGCAGGCAGCTGGCAACGGACAGCTAGCAGCAAAAGAAAATTAACCGCAGACGCACGCAGACATAAGAACTTCTTAGTTAGAATAGACAATGATCGGCTCCAGCTCCGCTCACTTTCAAGCGATCATGATGATTGCATATCCATTCTATTTCCTAAAACTAAGATTTATTGACGGGCGCAGGCGACAACTAGCGCCTTGTCCGTTGCTACATAAGCAGAGCGCAGAGAGCAGAAAGTATAAGGGCAGAGTTAATTTTAACTCTGCCCTTATACTTTCTGGTCGGGACGGGCGGATTTGAACCGCCGGCCCCCTGCTCCCAAGGCAGGTGCGCTGACCAGACTGCGCTACGTCCCGA
>JASFKF010000370.1:0-3422 GCA_050118775.1 Syntrophobacterales bacterium | reverse complement strand
TGGTAACCTGCAATCCACTGAGAGTGATGCCCAAGGGAAAAAGCTGGATGTCCGCCTCATCCAATTCCACTTTTGCGCCGACAATTCGGGTTCCTGTAACCTCGATAATCTTCTTTGCCGCCAAATCAGCAAAGACAAACCATAGAAGAGAAAGACTTACGACAAAAATGATGAAAGCAACAAGCCCCTGCCAGCGGATCCATTTCCTCATGGCTCACCTCCCCCATCCGGATACTGACTCATAGAGGGAATAGAAACGGCTAGCTGTCAGTGCTTCCACCACACGACTTTTCCGCACCCACTGAAGAACGTGCTCACGGTAGTTACCTATGGCCAAGTTTGCCAAAATGAAGGTGGGTAAAAAGAGAGCCAGCGAAACCATCAGACTTCCCATAACGATTGAGTTGTTGAATTTCGCTAAACGAAAGAGGGGAATATTATAGAGGGTGGTCCAAAGTGATTGGAGAGATCCGGCAGTTAGGGCGGTGAGACCTATCCAGCTGAAAATGGGGTCCAAAAGGTAAGCCAAGCCCGAAAGAACGACTGTGCCGACGATAAAAGTCGAAAGATTGACTCGAATGATAAGGGCCAAAAGCACCACAATCAGATTGTGAAGATTCCAAAGGGGAGTGAACCCGGTAATCAAAGCCAAACAAAAGGCCAAACTTATTTGGCTCGGATCAGTTTCAGAATTGAGCACTTTCAAAATCTTTGCTAAAACTCTCAACATACTAATCCCTTCCAGAGGGTTAAAAAGTAAGATTTAGCCCATGGATTGTCAAACCCCTCTATTCGCTTTGAGCAAAATTGGCCCTGTATCGGGACCAAAACTCTTCTTGGGTAAATGCATGCTCTTGAGTGCCCTGGTATTCAACCGCATAACTCGCGCAAGTGGCTCCCATACGGGCGGCAACAGGAAGCTCTTTTCCCAGAACTAACCCCTTGATTAAGCCGGCTCGGTAGGCGTCGCCGGCCCCGGTGGGATCCAGAACCCTGGAGGGTTTGGCCACGCCAATTTTTGTTTCACCTTGAGCACTTATAATAAGCGAACCATTCTCGCCCAGAGTCGAAATTATCACCTCAGTTCTTTTAAGGAGTTCGTCCTTTGTCAGCCCCGTCTTCTGGATAATCAGTTCTAGCTCATAGTCGTTGGCAATAAGCAGCTTGGAGCCACTAATTATCTCCGCCAGCTGATCAGCTGAAAGGGAAGTAATCTGTTGACCCGGGTCGAAGATATAGGGAATTTTATGTTCTTTGTATCTCAGGCTGTAGTTAACCATGTCTTCAACATTTCCAGGAGCCACAATGGCCAGCTTATGCGACAGTCGGGCATGGTCAACCTCATAAAGAGAAGGATACTTCATTGCTCCAGGATTAAAACCGGTTATCTGATTGTCCGCCATATCAGTGGTGATGTAAGCTCCTGCGGTCAATTCCTCGGGAATGAGGCGAATTCCTTCTAAAGGAAGATCATGCTGTCGTAACCACTCTTCGTAATTGCCAAAATCGTTTCCAGCTGTAGCCAGAATAAGAGGGCGCTCTTCCAACAGAGCCAATGTATAAGCGATATTTCCCGCTGTACCACCAAATTTCTCAGCCAGGCCATTGACCACGAAACAAACATTCAGGATGTGGATCTTATCGGCTAGGATGTGATCAGAGAACTTTCCAGGGAAATCCATTATTCGATCGTAGGCCAAAGACCCAGAAATAAGAATTTGCATGTCGATCCCTCCGGATCGCATAGCGCGAAGCGCAGAGCGATAGGAAATTTATTAGTACAACAGTTGCCAATTCAATGATTCAGTGTCTAGTAAACTTAACAAAAGTGGGAACGCTATAGCCAGTCTTGTTTTAATCACGGGCTGTTGACGCTTAGCTCTATGCGCTTAGCGGATTGTGGCAGCAATCTCCCTCACCTTCCCCATTATCTCCTTTTCATCAATATCAACAAGTTGTCTTTGGCGCATAACCATGCGACCGCCAATAATAACATCACGGACATCAGCCCCTCTAGCCGAATAGACTAGGTGAGAACAAGGCTCGTACATCGGAGTTAAATGTGGTTGGTTCAGGTCGATGGTAATTATGTCAGCCTTTTTCCCAGGCTCCAGTGAACCTAGCTCTCCTCTCATCCCTAAAGCAGACGCCCCCCCAGAAGAAGCCATGGCCACCACCTGCACCGCGGAACAGGCAGTGGGATCACCCCAGTGCACTTTATGAAGCTTTGCAGCAGTGTCCATTTCCTGGAACATGTCCAAGTTGTTGTTACTAGCGCATCCATCAGTTCCTAAACCAACTTTCACTCCCCCGTTGAGCATTCTCGGCAAGGGCGCTACTCCTGAGGCCAGCTTCATATTGCTCTCGGGATTATGAGAAATCCCCACGCCGCTCTGGGCTAATAACTCTATCTCCTCCTGGTTTACCCACACCGCGTGATGGCAGAGGGTTTCTGCATCGAGCAACCCCAGAGCCCTAAGGTGATCCACGGGGCGGTGTCCATAGCGCTTCTGGATCTCTTCCACCTCGATCATGGTTTCTGCCAGGTGAATCTGGAAGAGGATTCCATGTTGCCTGCAAACCTCTTTGGCTCTGGTCAATGTCTCCGGCGAGCAAGTGTAAGGGGAATGACAGAAAATACTCGGGATGAGGTGGGGCGACCTGCCCTGCCAGCGAAAAACAAAAGCTTCTGCGGCCTTCACGTTTGTCCTTGGCTCGGGCACACCCGGAGCAGGGAAATCGATCACCCCCTGAGCAACGATCGCCCTTATTTTGCTGGCAGCCACCGCCCTTGCTGCACCATCCTCGTAGAAATAGCCATCGCAAAAGGTGGTTGTGCCACTTTTGATCATCTCAACAATGGCCAGCAGGGTGCCCCAATAGACCGTTTCCTCGCTCAGGTGGTGCGCTTCGGCGGGAAAAATGTGCTCGTGAAGCCATTCCTGATGCGGCAGGTCGTCAGCCATTCCGCGAAAGCAGGTCATAGCCGCGTGGGTATGCAGGTTGATCAGTCCGGGCATCACCAGACAGCCCGATGCATCCAGTACCTCCCGTGCTTCGATCTTTTCCCTCAAGACAGATGCCTTGTCCACCGCAACAATAGAATCTCCCGTAACGGCCAAAGCACCCTTTTCCACAACCTTTTTTTTATGGTTGAAAGTCAGGACATAATCGCCGGTGACGAGGAAGTCTGCCCTGGTTTTTACCCCTTCTTCATCCTTCATTAGCGGTAATAACCCTTCATTTTTAATTTTAAGTTTGAACTTTGTACTTTGAACCTTGAACTTTGAACAACTGATCTTTGACCTCCGACTCCTACCAGCCTTTTGCCTTGTGCCTTGCGCCCTGGGCCTTTCACTCTATGCTCTATGCCCCTAGCTCTTAATCTTCTTCGCAATGGCGCGAACTTCAGCCATGACTTT